>JAICGT010000106.1 GCA_025922995.1 Fimbriimonadales bacterium | reverse complement strand
GGAGTAGGCAAAACCACCCTCGGGCGTGCGGTCAGCAAAGCGTTGGGGTGGAAGTTCATCGACGTCGACCATCAGATTGAAAAAGCGGAGGGCAGAAAAATCGCCCAGATTTTCGAATCGGACGGCGAGCCCGAATTTCGCCGAATGGAGACCCTTGCGCTCAAAGGCTTGAGCAGGGTCAAACACGCCGTGGTTTCGACTGGCGGCGGCGCGCCGATCCAGCCGGGCAACCTGGAGCTGATGCGAGAGATCGGCCCTGTCGTTTACTTAGAGGCCGGCGTTGCCGCATTGACGCGCAGACTGATGAATTCGCGAACCAGAAGGCCGCTTCTCGGGAACGACATCGAGGGCCGAGTGCGTTCGCTGCTAAGCGAGCGCGAGCAGATTTACCTACAGGCCGATTTTAGGATTGCCGTCGACGACCGCTCGCCGATGGAGACTGTGCTGGAGATCAAGCGAATTGCGGAGGGTATGTCGTGAAGATATCCGTGGGAGAATCGTATGATGTTGCGATCGGCGAATTCGACGAAGGTGCGATCTCTGTCGACCCGCCGCCGACCGCAACTTTCCTCATAACCGACGAGAATGTTTGGGGAGCCTTGGGGAAGCGCTTTACCAGATTCGATTCCAAGCTTGTGCTGCCGGCTGGCGAGGCGACGAAGTCCGCGCGACGCTGGACGGAGTGCCTCGTTTGGCTCGCGCAACGCGGGGCCGACAGGCGCAGTCTGATTCTTGCCGTCGGCGGAGGCGTTATTGGCGACCTGGCGGGCTTTGTTGCCGCAACCTATATGCGCGGAATCCGTTACGTTAATGTCGCAACTTCACTCGTTGCACAGATCGACTCAGCTGTCGGCGGAAAAACAGCGATCGACTTGCCAGAGGGCAAAAACCTTGCCGGCGCATTTCATCAGCCTCAAGCAGTGTATTGCGATCCGGCCCACCTCGAAACATTGCCTGCTCGTGAATACGCTAGCGGAATGGCGGAAGCAATTAAATACGGCGCGATCTTAGACGAATCGTTCCTGTTATGGCAGGAGCATAATTACAGCGACCTATCCGCGAAGGATCCCGAAGCTTTGGAGCGCCTGATCGGTCAGTGCTGCTCGATGAAAGCTCGCATTGTCGAAGACGACCCTTTTGAAACGAAAGGCGAGCGCGTCAAGTTGAACTTCGGGCACACGGTTGGGCATGCGCTGGAGCAAGCGCTCGAATACCGGGGCATTTTACACGGCGAGGCTATCTCGGTCGGTATGATTATCGAGGCGGACATTGGCGAGAAAATGGGAATCACGACCCCCGGCACACGAGAGCGGCTTCACCGAGCCCTGACACGTTGGGGCCTTCCGACCAAGCTGCCATCGCCCGGATTGGCTGAGCGCATGGTTGCCGCGATGGTTAGGGACAAGAAGTCCGAAGAAGGCAAGGTGGCGATGGCGTTGACCAGACAAGTCGGCGACTGTGCCCTGGTGCGTGACGTGGACCCCGGATTAGTTTTGGAGGCGCTCGCAAAACCGTGAAAACCGCTCGCATGGCGATGATGGTGCTCGCGTTCCTTACCCTGACCGGGGGATACTTCTTGCACCAGTATTACTGGCTTTCTTCCGCGCATGGGTCTAAAAGTTGGAATGACTCTATTTTGCCCATGGCAGTTATTCTGGGTTGGATTCTGCTTGTAGCGGCTTTTGTACTCGGTTTTTCTAAACGAGAGGAGAACGGCGAGTGATCGGCAGGATTCTAGCGGGGCGCTATGAAGTTATCGAGGCGATTTCGGCGTCTCCCGTTTTTGAAAACTACGTCGCGCGTGACCGGTACCGCGGAATCGATGTGTGTCTTAGGCTGCTGAATCTGCCGTTCGCAAGAGAAGAGCCGTTTGTCAACGCGTTACGAGATGTCGTCGCGGAAACGTCCGTATTGGATCATCCGAACGTTGCGAAGGTGTATGAGTTCGCAGAAGATGGCGGCCGGCCGTTTGTAGTCTGTGAACTGATAAAAGGCTCGAATCTTGTCGACCGAATTCGCCGCGTCGCGCCATTTAGCCCTCCGGTCGCATGCGAATTGGTTATCGGAATTTGCGAGGGCCTGGACCATGCGGCGCAACGCGACATTGCGCATGGCGACTTGTGCTCCGATCATGTGCTCGCAACACTCGAAGGCCGAGTAGCCGTTGTCGATTTTGGCCTTTGGAAGTGCTACAGCAAGAGCGCTACCGCATCGGGGGTCGTGTTATCCCGGATGGCAGCGTATATGGCTCCGGAGATTATCGACGACGAGTTTCCCAAGCCGGCTTCGGATATCTATGCCGTTGGAGTCATTCTTTTTGAGCTGCTCACGGGTATGTTGCCGTTTTCCGGGCAAACTCCGGGTGCCATCTTGGCAAAGCAGCAAAACGTGCCTCCTCGCAGCCCGCGTTCGGTTAATGCAGCAGTGCCGAACGTGTTGGACGAAATTACTCTGAAATGTTTGGCAAAGGATCCTGCACAAAGATACCGATCCTTTACGCAATTGCTCGGCGACTTGCGCGCTACTCGAGACGCTATTCGTTTTGGGAAGCCGCTCACTTGGCCGATTCAGCAGCCGGTTGTTCCTGAAACGGCTTCGCAGACTGCTGCGGCGCTGCCCTGGGCGACCTCAGGTAACGCGCCCGCCACGCCCGAGCCCGCTGCCGTTGCAGCACCCGTCACTAAGCCGGCGCGGCCCCCAAAGGCGCGGCGCGTGAAGAAAATCAGAGAGCCCGCTGACGACGATGTGCCGCTGTGGTTTCGGTCGATCGTTATTCTGTTGGCGGGAATGGCAGCGATGTTCGTGATCGGCTGGATGGTAATGAACGCAACGAAAAAACGCGAGATACAGTTACCGAATTTGGTTGGAATGACGGTAGCAGAGGCAAGGAAACGTGGAGAGAGTACCGGCTTTCGCGTCGAAGTTACAGATGAGATTTACAGCGAAAAGTTTCCTCAGCCGGAAACGATCATCGAAATGCAGCCGGATGCGCGCACGCCGATTCGGGAAGGGGCAAAAATTCGCGTCATCAAAAGCTTGGGAAGCAAACGGACCGATGTGCCCGATTTGCGTGGGCTAAGCGTCGAGGAGGCGAAGACTCGGCTGCAGGCGGCGGGTCTCGTAGCCGGGGCAGTTCGCGAGGTCTCTAGCGACGAAATCGAAAAGGGCATGGTCGCTCAAACCGAGCCAAAACGCGGCGAGCGGGTCGATCGGAAGACGACCGTCGATATCTTGATCAGCGGAAACGATGAGCCTCCGCCGGATGCGTCTGAGTTGCCGAACACGTGGACGCTTCGGTTCGAGGTCAGAGACAGCGATGAACCTGTGCTCGTGCGCGTCGATATGACCGACGGGTCCCGCAAGAAACGCACCGTGTTCGAGGAGGTCCGTTCCGGCGGTGAATACGTCGAGTTGCTGGAAGTCGAAGGCGTGGGCGACCGTGCGACTTTCCGAATCTATTTCGACGACTATCTTTTCAGAACAATTCGCAGGGAGGGGAATCGGTAAGAAATGAGCTACATACTTTCGCCTTCGATTCTTTCGGCCGACTTCGGCATGCTGGCCGAAGCAGTTTCGCAGTTGGACGAAGCAGACTGCGATTGGATCCACTTGGATGTCATGGATGGGCGGTTCGTGCCTCCGATAACTTTCGGCGCACAATGCGTTGCCGCGATTAGGCCGTTGACCAGAAAGCCATTCGACTGCCATCTCATGATTGAAAAACCCGAGACTCAAATTAATGCTTTTAAGGATGCAGGTGTCGATAGGCTCATTGTTCATCAGGAAACCTGCCCGCATTTGCATCGCGTTTTGGAGACGATTCGCGCTTCCGACAGGCTGGCGGGCGTTGCGATTAATCCTGCCACGCCCGCCAGCATGGTCGCTGACGTGCTGGACCTGGTCGACCTCGTTTTGGTCATGACGGTAAATCCCGGATGGGGTGGGCAATCGTTCTTGCAGCGACCGCTAGAGAAGGTAAGGGCGATAAGGTCCGTCGCGCCGACTCATCATATCGAGGTAGACGGCGGAATCGACAACAATACAATTGTTCAGGCAGCGCTCGCCGGTGCAAACGCTTTCGTCGCCGGAAATTACACGTTTTCGGCAGAGACGCCTGCGGCCAGATTGGCGCAATTGAGGAAAGCATTATGCAACGCCTCAAAATCCTGACGACAATCTTCTTGGTCGTGGGCATTGTTATTTTGCTTTCCTATCCATTTTCGATAGGGCCGAGTCCTGCAGCGGATGCGGGCAAGACGGAGGTGAGGGCATATTTAACGCGCCTAACTCTCTATTTCGGAGCGTCCGCGTTTGCGATGCTGGGAGCGGCTTTTTTCGCCGCATTGATTGTCAGAAGAACGCGTATTGAATTTGCGGAAAAGAAACTCGATATTTTCGAAAGGCTAATTGCAGAGCAAGCCGAGGTCTTGCGTAAGAAATCAGATGACACCGAATGACGCACGCTTTATGGCGGAAGCGATCGAGCTTTCGAAACTCGGCTTGCCTGCGCCCAACCCGCGGGTCGGCGCCGTGGTTGTCATCGACGGCGAAATCGTGGGCAGAGGGCATCACGAAATGGCAGGCATGCCGCACGGCGAAGTCGTTGCACTGCAAGACGCCGGCGAGCGGGCAAGGGGCGGTGAGCTCTACGTCACCTTGGAGCCGTGCGGCCATCAAGGTCGGACTCCGCCTTGCACCGAGGCCATTCTGGCGGCGGGCATTCGGCGCGTGGTTTTTGCCAACCGCGACCTGAACCCGCAGGCTTCCGGCGGCGCAGAGCGGTTGCGGGAAGCAGGCGTCGAGGTCGTCGAAGGCGTCCTCGCCCAAGAGGCTGCCGAAGTCAACCGCGTTTTCGAGGGCCGATGGCGCCTGGGAAGGCCGTATGTGATCGTAAAGGCTGCGATGACACTCGATGGCCTGATCGCCGATGCCGACGGTGAGAGCAAGTGGATCACCGGAGACGAGGCACGGGTTCGAGCGCACGAGCTGCGGGCGGAGGCGGGGTGCGTGCTTGTCGGGGCCGAAACGGCGCTACGGGACAACCCATCGTTGACTTGCCGTGAGGTAGACGGCCGAGTCGACTTGCGGGTCGTGTTGGACCCGCATCGGAGGCTGCCGGATGATTTGCACTTGTTCATTACGGACGATGTGTTGACGCTGCGGTTTGTGGGCGAGAACGCTGCCGAGGCGGATGTGACTGTGCCGTTCCTGGAGACGGGTGCATTGGATTTGCGGGCGGTGCTGGATG
>JAICGT010000105.1 GCA_025922995.1 Fimbriimonadales bacterium | reverse complement strand
TAACGCGCATCGTCCGGCGAGTTTCCGTTTCAACGACGGGCGTTCAAGCCAACAACGTTTCCGGGTCACCGGACATCAGCGACGACGGCAGATTTGTCGCGTTCGCTTCGCACGCGAGCAACTTGGTCGCAGGCGATACGAACAACGAGGGTGACATCTTTGTTCACGACCTGCAGACAGGCGAAACGGTGCGCGCTTCGATTCCCGCCGGTGGTGGACAGTCGGACCGTGAAAATCGAGGACCGTCTTTAAGCGCCGACGGCAGGCTCGTCGCGTTTACATCGTTCGCCAATAATATGGTTTCGGGCGATACCAATCAATTGCCGGACATCTTCGTCCGCGATTTGCAGGCGGGGCAGACGATTCGCGTCTCGGTAGGTACAGGAGGTGTTCAAGCCAACAGCATGAGCCAGGAAGCGGACATCAGCGGTAACGGCCGCTACGTCGTGTTTCGCTCTTGGGCGACCAATCTCACCCAATTCGATACGAATATGGCTACCGATGTTTACCGACACGACATGCAAACCGGCGATACTTGGCTGGTGTCGGCCGCCGGGCTGAGCAACGTCGGCAACGGAGAGAGCCGAACGCCGACGATCAGCTTCGATGGCCGGTGGGTGGCTTTCGAATCCGTTGCGAGCGACCTGGTGCCGGACGATCACAATGGCAAGTTCGACGTGTTCCTTCGAGACATGATCTGTTGGTTCACGGCAAGAGCATCGGTTTCGACGTCGAACGTCGAAGGGGACGACATGTCGACCCAGGCGACGGTCAGCGACGACGGCAGGTTCGTGACTTTCTTCACGTTCGCGTCGAACCTGGTTCCGGATCCGGTTGCGATCAACGAGAACGTCGTGACGCGCGACTTCTGGAATTGGACGACGACGTTGGCATCCGTAAACACACCGGGCATGCCCGCGAACTTCATCAGTCGCGCAGCCGCGGTCAGCGCGAACGGCCGGTTCGTCGCCTACGAGTCGTTCGGATCGAACCTTGTTCCGATTGACACGAACAGCGTTTTGGACGTGTTCGTCACAGACAATGCCGCAGTCGCGGGCGGCCCGAACACGATGCAACTGGCTCGTGGGCGGCAGGTTTCCGGGACGCTCGCGAGCGTTCAATCGAGCGATGACGATTATCTGAGGCTCGCTCCCGGCGTGACACTGTCGTCTCAGCAGGCGCCGATCGAGGTGTACTTCATATCGAACTTGCAGACCGGGCCCGCCGCGGACCTGGAAGTGTTTGTCGAGAGCAGCGCGTCGTCGACGAATATCGCGCAGACGATCTCACTTTTCAACTTCCAGACTTGTATGTTCGAGACATTCGGCACCGTAAATCCCGGGTTGTCCGATACCTTGCAGCGCATCCAGCCGCAGGGTGACTTGACCCGCTACGCGATGAACGGAATGGTTTACATGCGACTGACTTATCAGGCAAACGGCCCAGTGCTGGCTTACCCCTGGCAGGCACGGGTCGATCAGGTTCGGTTCGTCATTTCGGAGTAGAACGGACCTGTCGTTGCGGCCCTGACACAAGCGCTGTCGGGGCCGCAGTTTGCGTTACACTTGCCTGAGTGGAGTGGAGTAAATCGATCGCGGAAGCGTTGCGGGGCGTCGATGGGGTTGTCGTTACCGCAGACGAGCCGGAGGGCGATTTCGGGATCGCGTTTGCCGAGTCGCCAGAACCTGCCGAGGACGCGCCCGTCGTCGAGGGATTGACCCTGGAGCCACACATAGTTCCGGTTGGAGACTTCAGCGGATTTACACACTTTGCCGACGGGGCACAGTTTTCTCGAAGCGCCTTCTACGAAGGGAGCCTTCCCGGGAGGTATGCATTTCTCAATGCCGCGGTTGCGGAAAGGCGGAACCGCGAGATCATGGACGTTGTCGTCGAGGCTGCTTCACAAGGCATCTTTGCGCCGTGGGGCGCGGCGGCTGCGGCGCTTCAGGATGCATTTCGAGGCGAGTTGGATGTTCACGCCGTCGAGGTCGACGACACGGACGGAATGGCGAGCATGGTGCAGAAGGTCGCGGACGCGATCAGCGTGGAACGTAGCCGCATCGAGCATGAGACGTGCTTGGATTGGCTACGTTCCGGCGCCGACGGAAGGCTGCTCGTGGACGGCAGCATCGGGCAGTTGTTCGCCAACGCGCCCGAACGGGAGGCGGGCACCCTGGTGGGCCTTGTAAAGTCACACCGCAAGCAGTATTTTACGAAGAAAACCGCCGCCGCCATCCTAGGGTTGAAAGAAGGCGAGCGCAGCAGCGTTTTCGTGGCCCAGACGAGACGGAGGCAGGACGCTCCTACGCATAGCTGGTATTTGCGGCTCAGATCGGACGCTCATCGTCAGCCGGCTTTCGGATTGGTACGTGTCGAACTTCCGCCTGCCGACAATTCCGTCGCTGCTGCAGACGCGATCAGCAGCTGGATTCTTGCGGAGCGGGCTCCTGTGTCGTTGCCGGACTTTAGGTTCGATCGATTGCTTTATCCCATCAGGGCGGTCGAGATGCTGCTGAAGTCGCGGCACCCGTCGCGGGCTTCTATACAAGCGCTGATCGGCGCTTGAGAAATTCGGGCGCCAGGTTGTCGATTTTCGAGTGCGCGAACATGGTTCGCGCACTCCAAAGGATTACTGGGTTCGGATTTCGATCGTCCAGTCGACGATGTCGAGGGCGGGATCGCTGACGTCGCCTTCGGGCTCGATCTGCAATTCGGAGTTTCGATAGATTCGGGAGGTTGTCAGGTCGATGGTGATGAAGTCGTTGATCGAGCCGGGCAGCCTGCTGTCTCCGAGGGCGTCCCAGAACTTCGGGCCAGGGTAATTCGGGTCGGTTGGCGCTATGTCCATCGTCAAGAGGTTGACCTGCAGGTAGTTGAGCTTCAGCGCTTGGGCGGGGTCGGGCCTGAGTTGGGTGGCGTCGACTTCGAATTCTAGCCGGAAGTCGTTCGGCCCGGGCGTGACGAAACTGACCGGAATCCCTGTCTGGAAGTAGTTGAGCAGGGTTGCGTCGACGAACTTGAATACACCGTAGCCTCCATTCGGGAGAAAGCCGTCGTATCGAACAAAGTGTGTCGCCGAGCCGGCGACGAAGCCGTTGCCCCAGGGAGGGGCGATGACGGGCTGTGGTCCCGCCGTTCCGGTGGGGTCGTTTGCGTCTCGAAGGGCGAAGACGTAGATGTAGTCCGGGTCTACGGGGGCAGCGAGTCTAATGACGAACTTGATACGCTTAGTAAACGTGCCGGTGCCGCCGCTGGGGAAGCGCGCGCACCCGGAAACAAGAAGCAACGAGACGAAGCAGGCGGCGTATCGAAGCATTACCGACAATCGTAGACGATTATCGGCACGCATTGCCTAACTTTGCCATCGCCTGGCGGAGTTACGTAGAATGGGATGATCATGAAGACTATCATTCTCGCAACTTGTGCGCTGATGCTCTGCCTGGCGGGGTGCACTGAGACGAAGGAAGAGTCGACCGCCGTCGGCGATAAGATCGGGGAGGCCGTGGGCGAGGCTGCCGAAGCGACTGCCGACTTCGCTACGGACGCGACGATGTCGGCCACCGTGACTCCAGCGATCAAGGCGGCCATCATCGCCGATCCCGACCTGAACGACCCGAAGAACGAGATCGACGTCTCGTCGAAAGACCGCAAGGTCTACCTGACAGGCCATGTCGCATCGCCGGCGATGACCGCTCGCGCCGAGGAGATCGCCGCGGGGTGGCTCGAGAAATCCAGCGCTCCCTCGGACGTCGAAATCGTCAATGAACTTAAGGTTGTCGAAGATTAGGATTTCCTTGCAGGAACCTTTTCGTCGGCGGCGAAAGGAATTGTAGGGCTATACGGCCTCGTAGGCCGTATAGTCCTCAAGAGAGGAGAAAATCATGCAGGCAATCAGGAAAGGTTTCACGCTAATCGAGCTGCTTGTGGTGATCGCGATCATCGCGGTTCTGGCGGCGATTCTCATGCCCGTATTCGCTCAGGCTAAAGTCTCGGCGAAGACGGTCGTATGCATTCAGCACTTTCAACAAATCGGCAAAGCAGCATTGATGTACTTGGGCGACAATGACGACCGATGGCCTGGCGCAGCCAGCTATCAGCCTCAAGCCGGCTGGGCAAATCAGAGGATGTGGCTCGGCTACGACAATCGTAACTTTGGTCTGGATGGCGGCTTCTGGGGGCACGTCCACGAGCCGGCGCGCAATCCACCGCGTCCAGGCGCGATCGATGGTTACATCAAGGACGAGGATATCAAGCGGTGCCCGTTGATGCCTCCCGGCTGGCAGATGGCGTACGCAACGAGTTGGTTCAACGAGTTCTACGGGTCGAACTACTACTCGGTGAACCCCGGCGCTCGCTACAATGAGTGGGGACCGATGGCCATGAAAGTGAAGATCGGGCCGGACGGCGCGTTCGACTGCATCGGCGCGATGAGTTCACAGATCGAGGACCCTGCGCGGACGCTGCTGGGGTGGGAGCACTACGCTCGGACGAACGTTTGCAACTTCCTCCAGTCGCCGAACTGGTACGACCATCCGCCGAACGACCCGAACCTGATCAATCACTTTCACTTCCTGCACAGGAAGGCAGCGGTGACGATCTGGGTGGACGGGCATGCGAAGCGGCAAGCGTACGGAGGCTTGCGGCGCTACATGTTCTCGTGTCAGAAGAGCATTTATCCGGGATACATGTAACTACCCTCGTCGAGAATTCGTCTTGAAGGGTAATGACTTCCATGATGAATACTCTTATTGCGGTGGGTTTGGCCCTCGGCGCGGTCGCTGTGGCTGAGGCGCAAGGCGACAAGCCCGAGCCGCGTTCTATAGTCGTTTCAGGCAACGGCACGGTTCGGGCAGACCCGGATGTGGCGTACGTTCGTTTGGGTGTTTCGAGCAGGGCCGCAACTGCCAGAGAAGCTCAGGCGCAAACGAATGCGGCGATCGCCAAGTTCTATTCGGCCCTTGACGCTTTGCGCATCGACCGCAAGGACATTCAGACCTCGCGGCTGACCTTGAACGCATATTACGACAACCCTAGGCCCGGGCAGCGGCCGGAGATCGCCGGCTACGAGGCGGAGAACGTCGTGACCGTGCGCCTGACAGACTTTACGAAGATCGGTCCCGTTGTGGACGCTGGTGTGGATGCGGGCGTGAACAACATGCAGGGCGTGTCTTTCAGCCTCGTGGACGACACGAAGGCGCGGCTCGAAGCTTTGCAGGCTGCGTCTCGCGAGGCGAAGGCTAAGGCGGAGGCGAT
>JAICGT010000104.1 GCA_025922995.1 Fimbriimonadales bacterium | reverse complement strand
CACGGTTCTCGGCGCGATGGGCGTGCAGAGCATCGACTTTCTAAATCGCAGCGAATGGGCGATGTGGGCGCTCGTATTTATGTCGATCTGGACCGGCCTCGGACCACGCATGGTGCTGTTTCTGGCTGGGCTGCTTTCCATTCCGCAACCGTTATACGAGGCAGCCGAGCTCGACGGCGCGAGCCGATGGCGCAGCTTCGTATCTATTACGATTCCCATGCTCGTGCCCACGACGCTTTTTGTGCTAGTGACGTCGACAATATCGGCCCTGCAAGTCTTCACGCCTGTGTACATGATGACCAAGGGGCAGCCCGCAGACACCACGGACGTCGTCGGATACCACATCTACACAGAGGCGTGGGTTAATTTCAATATCGGCTTGGCGTCGGCGAAGTCGTTTATTCTGCTCGCCGTCGTCGCAGCGATTTCTTTAATCCAGTTTCGTTTAATGAGGCGACGCGTAGAAGGTAGCTCGCTATGATACGCAAGGTCATTTCTTATCTTCTTCTCGGCGGCCTTGCAGCGTTCCTCATGGCGCCGTTTGTCTGGATGGTTCTCGTTTCTTTGCATCCAAGCCGGCAGCCCATACCGACCCTCGAGAACATCGTGCCTGCCGATCCTCAGTGGCAGAATTATAAGACGGTGCTTTTTGACCTGAACCTCCCGGTAGACCGTTTCTTTCTGAACTCAGTGTTCGTAACGGTTTCGGTTGTTGTGCTGCAGCTTTTGATTACTTCTATGGCGGCATACGCATTCGCTCGAATCCGGTTTCGTGCGCGATCCTTGCTATTCGCCACTTTTCTCGGCTCGATGATGTTCGCCGGGCCGGTGACGCAGATTCCGGTTTATTTGCTGCTTCGATCATTCGGGTGGCTCGACACCTATTATGCGTTGATCGTGCCAGGAATCAGCTCGGCGTTCTCGATTTTTTTGTTACGCCAATTTTTCATGCAGATTCCGACAGAGCTCGACGAAGCGGCACGGATGGACGGCGCGACGCACTTCACCGTTTATTCGCGTGTTATTTTGCCGCTGTCGAAGCCCGCGCTCGCAACAGCCGCTGCCTTCACGTTCTTCGGCGTTTGGACGGACTTCTTCGGGCCGCTGATTTACACGAATTCGACCGAGATGCGCACGTTGGAAGTCGGGCTCTCTATCTTCAAGAACTCGTATGGCGGTTCGAACTGGCCGCTGCAGATGACTGCGGCGGTAATCGTCATGACGCCATTGCTCGTTGCGTTCCTGTTCGTGCAGCGGTATTTTGTGAAGGGCATCCTGCTGGGTGGCGTAAAGTAGCCTCACGCGTCATACTTGTATCATGTTGGCACTTATCGCTGCAACAACCATGGCGACCCCGCAATTTGCAACGCTGTCTCCCGGAATGCGCATTACGCGTTCCCTGACCATCGACCGCCAGGTCTATGCCCTCCCATCGAAAGCGGACGACGGTACGGCAGCGGCGATCACCATCGAGGGCAACGGTATCACCGTGGACTTCAATGGCGCGACGCTCGAAGGGACGCCTCAGCGCACCGAGCCGAACAAGCGGACGGGGACGGGAGTGATTGTAAAGGGCAGCAATGTCACGATTAAGAACCTGAAAGTGCGTGGCTATCGACATGGCTTGATTGCCCGCTCAGTGCCGAATTTGCGCATTTTGGATTCGGACTTTTCGTATAACTGGAAGCAGCGGCTGGCGTCGACGTTGGAGCGAGAAGACCTTTCGGATTGGATGAGCTTTCATCAGAACGAGAAAGACGAATGGCTGCGATTCGGCGAAGGCATTTATTTGCGTGATTGCGATAGATTCGAGGTGAAGAACTGCACCATCGTCGGCGGCCAAAGCGGTCTCATGATCACCGAATGCGACAACGGTAAGATATGGAACAATAACTTCTCGTTCTTGAGCGCGATCGGATTGGGGATGTATCGCAGCAGCGACAACGTGGTGATGCACAACAACATCGATTGGTGCGTGCGTGGTTTTAGCTACGGCGTTTACAACCGCGGGCAGGATTCTGCGGGAATTCTAGTTTATGAGCAATCGCATCGAAACACGTTCGCTTATAACTCGGTAACGCACGGCGGAGACGGGTTTTTCTTGTGGGCGGGCCAATCCACGATGGATACCGGGAAAGGCGGCTGCAACGACAATTTGCTTTACGGCAACGATTTCAGCCACGCCCCGACGAATGGAATCGAGGCGACCTTTAGCCGCAACAAGTTTATCAATAATCTGATGATGGAATGCTGGCACGGGATTTGGGGCGGGTATTCGTATGAAAGCGAGGTTTATGGCAACGTATTCGCTTACAATGAGGAGGCGATCGCTTGGGAGCACGGTCAGGATAACAAGGTCGTCGGCAATCGTTTTTATCGTAACAACGAAGATTTGGTGATTTGGAGCAATGCGACGCAAGATCCTAACTGGGGTTATCCGAAGAATAGGGATACGAGGAGTAGGGATTGGCTGATCAAGGAAAACTTGTTTGAGCACACGTACAGCAACGTGTTCGGATTGTCGCGCAGCCAAGATGTACGTCTTGAGGAGAATTTCATTTCGCACGTGGGCCCATTATTCAAACCCTTGCACGAAGTTACCGGACTGTCCATCAAAGGCAACATTGCGAGTTTGGGCAATCCTGAGCCGTTACTAGCTGGGAACACGGTGACAGTGAGCGAAGGCTTTGTCCCAGAATCTAGGGTTACGAGTTTTGCGTTCGATGCGAGCGCCGACGATTATGTCCGCAAGTTTGACCTAACTTGGGACGGAAAACAGCGGCTGAACCTCGAGACACCTAAATGGTTCCCCTGGCCGAGCAATTGGGGAAGCTCCGGCATGTACACGAAGGTACGAGAACTCCGCGAGAACTCTTTGATGCTGCACGCCCAAACCGCTAGGCCAGCCAAACTCCCGGGAGAGAAGGATCCCTTCCTCAAATCCGGCACTCTCCGAGGATGGCGCTACATTCTCGTCGACGAATGGGGGCCGTACGATTTCAAATCCCCGAAACTCTGGCCACGCGGCAAAACAGAATCCGGCGCGCAGCTTTTTGAAATCCTGGGGCCAAAGGGTACTTGGAACGCGACAACATTTCGTGGAGGCAAACTGAATAAAAGCACGGGCGAAGTCCCCGGCTTTGTCGAAGTGACCCTCAACCCGGGTGAAGCTACCGACCTCTACCTGAGCTTCGAATACAAGGGGGGGGAAGTAACGACTCCCTTCGGAGAAAAAATACCGAAAGGAAGGGCGTATCGGTTCAGCTATCGCAAATTCTTCGCGCCGATTGCATGGGAGGTCAAATGGTTCTCCTACGATAAAGCCACCCAAGAGCCCCGTACGATGCAGGAAGAATTTATGAAACTCCTGCAAACCGGCACGCCGATAAAGACCGAAAAGACCGACGCGCTCGATTACGCCTGGGGCGGCGCGCTCGGCAAAGACCTGCCTGCGGACCATTTCGCTACCGTCGCCGAAGGCAAATTCCAAGTTCCGGCGGGGAATTACACGTTCAACGTTACGAGCGACGACGGCGTGCGGGTTTTTGTGGATGGGAAAAAAGCGTTAGAAGACTGGACGTGGCACGCGCCGAAGCTCGACAAAGTCGATATCAAGCTCACGGAAGGAGAGCACACGATACGCGTGGAACACTTCGAGATCGACGGTTACGCGACTCTAAAGGTCGCTTTGGCGCCGAAAAATTAATGCCCCGTCGGCGAATCACCGTCGGGGCATCTTCATTTTATAGGTTGGTCTACTTTCTGCGTCGCGCGATAGCGAGACCAGCCAGTCCTAGGCCGATCGCCACGAAAGTGGCAGGCTCAGGAACGGCGGCGAACTCGGCGCCGGTCAGCACGAGCGTATAGGTGTCCGCGCCTGCCCCGATCGCATCCCAGTGATCCAATGGGTTGTTTGCGCCATTGGCGTTCGGTCCCGCATTTGCCGGACTAAACGCATCCCACATCCAGCCGTTTGCCGCGTTAATCCATGGATCCGAAAAGAAGTTGGCGATCGCGATATTCATCGTTCCCGTAACGGGAGCCACATTCGTGAAATCGATGAACGACAGGAAGTTTCCTGCGCTGTCGTCATCTGCGACGACGCCCATTCCGCCGGCGTTGAACATGTAGAGCATCGAATCGATGGTCGTGTTCGTAACCGTGATCGAAAAAGTGGCCGAGTTTACGATGTTGAACGTGAAAATGTCGACGTCGTCATCGAGCGAACCGTTGATTGTCGTCAATGCGCCAACCCCTTGGGTCTGTTGCGCCGAGCCGATCAGGTCCCCAGCGTCGCCGCTCTCGTTCCAAACTTGTGCCGATGACAGAGCCGTGACAGCCGCGAGGGCTGCAATAAGAAGATATTTTTTCATATATGTTGTTCCCCCACCTCCGGCGGCCGAGAGGCACGCAAGGGTGCGATGTAATCAGTACTTGTAGCGCCTCAGGTGAATTGTGACGACTTTCTGCTAGGACGAGCAGGTTTTCGGGTCCTCAAGCGCTTACAGATGCTTCGAGGCGCTAGCCGAAGCGACCTTCCTTCAGCGCATGGCGGTTCTCGGGCTTACCGCTTCGTTGTATATGCGCACATCGCGAATCATGCCGTCGAACGGCTGCCTGTGCCTGCCGCCCTGCGGGAACTGAGTGTTTCCGATGGCGATTCCCGGCCGGTAATTAGGGTCTAGTCCTCCCAAGGGACGCACGGCGGTCGTGGTTTCCGCTGCCAATTTGCCATTGATGTAGAGCCGCAGTTTCCCCGTGGCATCGTCCAGGGTACCGAGCAGATGCGCCCAAGTATTGAGTTTCGCGGGGGCATGTAAAACGCCGGCGTCGTCCGGACCGGCGACGCCAAAGGCGTAGTAGCCGGTTCTACTAAGTGTTAGATGATAGGGATCCAGACCGCTGCGGTCGTCGCCGCGAAACACGATCTGCGCTTGTGGCGACGTTGCGAATGGATGGGAATACGCACGCGGATAGACCCAGCAAGAAACCGACAGAGAGTTAGTTAATGCAAACTCGGGGCCGTCGGGAGTGAATGCGCCTCCGTTCAGATCCCCCTGAAAGTCGATGGCATTTCCTTTTGTGGATGTGCCGTCTTGAAACTGCAGGCGGTACTTCCCCAGCGAGTCTCGAAAGTCGTTGCCTTTCCAGCGGGCGACGAGTTCCGCTCGGCATGCGCACGTCAGTAGAAAGGCCAAAATCGCGATTGAAAGTCTCATCGATATCCCTCACCTATCGGACGCGGGCGGGTACTT
>JAICGT010000103.1 GCA_025922995.1 Fimbriimonadales bacterium | reverse complement strand
GGATTTATGCAGAGAGGTCGCCGAAGAGCTCAAGCGTGTTTGCAGTTTATTGTCAGTACAGTACGTATTCAAGGCATCGTTCGACAAGGCAAATCGGAGCGGCGCCGGGTCTGAGCGCGGTTTGGGTATAGACGAGGGGCTGTCGATCTTGAGCAAGATTCGGAGCGAGTTCGATGTGCCCGTGACGACCGATGTGCACCTGCCCGACCAAGCCCGAGTTGTTGCCGACGTTGCAGACATTTTGCAGGTCCCGGCGTTTCTATGCAGACAGACGGATTTGTTGGTTGCGTGCGCGGAGACCGGTAAATGCGTCAATGTGAAAAAGGGTCAATTCTTGGCACCGCACGACACAGGCAACATTGTGGAGAAACTAAAGCTTGCCCGTGCCAAGGGAATTGTCTTGACGGAGCGGGGAACGTCGTTCGGTTATAATAATTTGGTAGTCGATATGGCCGGGCTGTCGGTGATGCGGTCCTTCGGAGTGCCCGTGTGCTTCGATGCGACCCATAGCGCCCAAAGGCCCGGAGCCGCCGGCAACAGGAGCGGGGGGAACAGGGATGCGATTCCGTCACTGGCAGCCGCTGCAGCTGCGGTTGGAATCGACGCGCTGTTTATGGAGATGCATCCGGATCCGGACAACGCTGTGTCGGACGCGGCGACGCAATGGCCGCTCGACCGAGCGGAGGCCCTGTTACGGCGTACGATGAGGATTTGGAAAGTCGCCGGCGAATCGGTGAACACCGCGGGCGCGTCAAATGAGTAAGTAGTAATTGCAATGAAGAAGAGTCTTTTTGTAGCCATGGTTCTTTCGGTGCTCGCGCTTGCCTTCACGCAGGACGAGTTTCTGCTTAGGCGCGCGCTTGTCAGCGGGGAAAAAGACGCGTACAAGGTCACAACCAAAGTGGTGCAAACGATGACGCCGACCGATGCGGGCGCGGGTGCGCTCGTGGGTGGCGAAACGCGCTTCGAGATGTCGATGAGTTTGGATATGGCGTCTTCGATCGACAAGGTTGCCGAGGACAAGAAGTCGGCAACATTCGACCTAAGTTTCTCGAACATCGTTTACGACTTCGGTTCGATGTCCGGCATGGTGCCGCAGGATTCTTTGCCGAAGTCGATGAAGGCAAACGGCAAGATCGACGAAAGAGGGCGCGTGCTGGAGATGAAGATGCCGGATTTACCGGCAACATTGGGAGCCGGCGGCGGACTCGCGGGGCCGATGATGGTGGAATTGCCCGAGAGGGCAGTAAAGATTGGTGACACCTGGGATATGGCGATCCCGACGGCCGATATGCTCGGCGCGAAGGACGCAAAAATGACTGCCAAACTCGTCGCTGTCGAGGATTACGAAACGATACCGGCTCTGTTGGTCGAGCTTTCTGCATCGATGCCTATCGACGCCGACCTCGGCAACGCTGTCCAAGCGTCGGGAGCGCCGCCGATGAAGATGCTCGCCAAAGGGAAGTTTGAAATGAAGGGCAGGGCCTACGTCCAACGATCCAACGGCAAGACGTTGAGCATGGATATTTCTTTCAACACGACAAGCCGGGTGAATATGCCCGACGTCGGTATCGAATTCGATACTACCGGCCACGGAACCAGCACGGTCAAAATTGTCCCGCAGAACTGATGCTGTTTCCGGTAATTCATTACGTCGCGCCGTTTCAAGAGCCCCTGGGCTTAACCGTCGAATACAAGCGTCAGGCGTCTTCAATCCCGTATCAATTTAGGGGCCAGATGCTCACCACATATGCCGGCGCCATCGATGCCCCCCCATCAAGACAGATCGATATTTCTGGCACATTAACGCTGCGCACTGAATCTCGGCCCGGAGACCGTTGGGTAGTGGTTGCCGTAACCGAAGGTTTGAAGGCGACACGTAGCGGAAAAGCCGTGCCGAAAGAAGATTCGCACTTGGCCTTCAAGGGCCTCTGGACGCAAACGATAGGCGGCCGCGCAACCTACACGACTAACGGCAAGGCGATGCTTCCGTTTTGTTACAACGCCCCGTTATGGCCGATTTCGTGGTCGCCGATCCATCCTGACAAGGGGATGAAGATCGACGAGAAATGGTCGTCGCTCTTTATGTTACCGGCTCAGGCATTCTTGGAAGACGATCCGATCGGGTGGTTTGCGGTTCCGCTCGATTACATTTTTCAAGGCACGGATCCTTTCGACAAGAATTTGTATTCCTTCTCGTTGAAGACCGACTACACCTTCGATGAACCGGTGAAGCACCCGGAGGCGAGCAACCTCAAGCTCACCGGCACGGCGATGTTCGACGGCAGGATCAAGACTCGAAAAGACGACGGTCGATTGGAGTCGGCAAGCGTAATCATGAGCTTCGACATCATGCTGACAAACGACGACTATCCGTTCGGCTTCAGTAAGGCCCGGTCTTCGATTACTGCAGCGCTCGACCGAATACAATAGTCGGATGGCCGACCTGTCAACGCGAGCGGAGGAATTGCGGCGGCAGCTAGACCATCACAGCTACCTGTATTTCGTGTTGGACGCCCCGGAGATCTCCGACAAAGAGTGGGACAAGCTCTTCGCAGAGTTGCGAGAAATCGAGGAAAAGCACCCGGAACTCATTACCCCTGAGAGCCCGACGCAGCGCGTCGGCAGCGTTGCAAGCGAGAAGTTTGCGCCGCACCGACATCTCGCTCCGATGCTAAGCCTCGACAACGCCTTCGGCGAAGAAGAGTTCTTGGCTTTCGATGAGCGGGTTCGGCGCGCAACGGGACTGGACGCGATCGAATACGTTGGGGAGCCAAAATTCGACGGATTGAGCATTTCTCTGACCTATACCGACGGGAAGCTAGTCGCTGCGGCGACCCGCGGTGACGGCGAAACCGGAGAGAACGTGACGGCGAACGTTCGTACGATCCGTTCGGTCCCATTGAGGCTCCGTACCGGATTGGTTGGCACAGTCGAGGTGCGAGGTGAGATCGTGCTCGAGCGACACGAGTTCGAGAGGGCAAATCGGGAGCGAGCCGAGTCGGGAATGCCGCTCTTTGCTAACCCTCGAAACGCGGCGGCAGGATCGGTGCGCCAGCTGGATAGTAGAGTTACCGCGTCACGGAACCTCAGCTTCTGGTCGTGGGGTCTCGGCGAAGGCGGTGGCGATTTTGCAAAGCAGTCGGAGATGTACGATTGGCTCCGCAACGCAGGCTTGCCGGTGAGCGCCGACGTCGAGGCGTTGCGCGGGAGCGGGGCGGTTCTGAAATTCATCGACTCTTGGCAGAATCGGCGGCATGCGCTTCCGTTCGAGATCGATGGCCTCGTTTTCAAGGTCGATGACCGTAGCATTCAACGACAGCTAGGCTCGACTTCACGTGGCCCGCGATGGGCGATCGCCTATAAATTCGCCGCGGAGGAAGCCACGACAACGTTAAACGCGATCAGTTGGAATGTCGGCAGGACAGGAGCCGTTACTCCTGTTGCCGAGTTGGAGTCTGTCGTGGTCGGTGGCGTAACCGTCGCAAGTGCAACCCTTCACAACGTCGATGAGATGTTCCGCAAGGACGTTCGCGTCGGCGACACAGTTGCGGTCAGGAGGGCGGGGGATGTGATCCCTGAGGTTGTCGCCGTGCTCGCAGACTCAAGTCACGCGGCGCGTGAAATCCCGCAGCCGCCTACGAGGTGTCCCGTGTGCGAGGCGCATCTGGTCCGCAAAGAGGGCGAGGCTGCAATCCGGTGCTCGAATCGGCTCTGCCCGGCACAAGTCGCGCGGGGCATCATGCACTTCGCGTCTCGCGGAGCCATGGATATCGACGGCTTGGGAGAGAAGTTGATCCTCCGCCTGCTCGATCTGGGAGTCCTCAGGGACATTTCCGATATCTACAGGCTAGCGAGTCGGCAGGACGAATTGGTTCGCCTCGAGCGCCTCGGTGCGCAGAGCATCGGGAAATTGCTGGCGGCTATCGAGGCGTCGAAAGAGCCATCGCTTTCGCGCTTTATCTACTCGCTGGGGATTCGGCACGTCGGCGCGGCGACAGCTTCTGAGTTGGCTCGCGCTTTCGGAGGGTTCGACAGGTTTCGAAACGCAACCTACGAGGAGCTCGTCGCAATTCCCGACATCGGACCGGCCACCGCAGCGGAGATTGTGGAGTTCTTCCAAGACGGTGAGAGTGCTGCGCTCGTCGATTCGCTCCTAGAACTCGGGGTTCTTCCGAGGGGGGAGAAAGTAGAGTCTGGGAGATTCGTGGGAAAGACGATCGTTTTTACCGGCAAGCTCGAAAGGCTGACGCGGGAAGAAGCCGAGGAGCGAGTGCGTTCCGAAGGGGGAACAGCGGCGAGCAGCGTCGGCAGCGCGACCAGTTTAGTCGTCGCCGGGCCCGGAGCGGGCTCGAAGCTCGAGAAGGCAGAGAAACTCGGCATAGAGGTGATCTCCGAAGCCGATTTCCTTGAGATGCTTGACCGATGATCCCAGACGAGCAATTGGACTTCGACGCCTGCGTGCTGAGCGGGCAAGTGTTTCGGTTCAAGCGAACAGACGAAGGCTGGGCAGGAGTCGACGGGACCAACCTGATCAAGGCAAAGCGTGTGCCCGGCGGCTGGGAAGTCGAATCTCGGCCCAACCGTGATGCCTGGAAGGCATTCCTCCAGATCGATCGAGACTTGCTGGACATTCGCCGCCGAATCGCCTCTATTGAACCGAGACTGATCCCAATGTTGGACACTTTCCCGGGGCTTCGAACCCTGCGTCTCGCCTCGCCGGCAGAAACCCTGTTCTCTTTTCTGTGCACGGCGAACAACCACATGTCTCGCATCGTTCGCATGACGGAGTTTCTGGCATCGAAGGGCGAAGAGCTGGAGGCGGACCATTACATCTTTCCGAGCGTGGTTCGACTAGCGGACACCTCCGAGCAAGAACTCAGAGCTAATGGATTTGGCTATCGTGGCGCGACCATTCCGGCGGTGGCTAAGACAGTTCTCGAGAAGGGCGGCGGTTGGCTGAAGGGGCTCAAGACGCTCGACTACCTCGATGCTCGCGCCGACCTGTGCCGGCTGCCGGGAGTAGGTCTGAAGCTGGCTGATTGTGTATGCCTCTTCGGGTTGCACTTCGACGAGGCGGCGCCCATCGACACGCATGTGTGGAAGACTCTAGCAGAATGGTACGCGCCAGGCTATCGGCACGCCCCTCTCTCACCCTCGAGATACGTGGAAGTCTCTACCCTGTTTCGCGAGCGATTCGGCGACCTTGCAGCGTGGGCGCAACAGTACGTCTTCTACAATCGATACATATCGTATCGTACTAGGACTGTAACACAGGTATAACTACTGTGTTT
>JAICGT010000102.1 GCA_025922995.1 Fimbriimonadales bacterium | reverse complement strand
GACGGCGGCAGGGTTCTGCTTAACAAATGGGGCAATCTCGGCAGGGTTCATTGGGGTTCCGGCGGCTGGGCGGAGCTTAGGGAGTTGTATACGAAAGCGCAGGAGAGGATCGCTTCGGGCCAGGCGCATCCCTGGAAAGTGAAAGCGATCATCTTCACGCGAACCGACCTGTTGCATCGAGACGAGCATGGCGTTTTAGTGCCGGAGGACAGTTTCCTTACCGACGAAGAGATCACCCTCGTGCTCGAAAGCTTTGCGCGATTCGAGGCTTTCATCGAAGCGGCCTCCGGCGGGGCAGTCGATATTCAAACCAGCTTTAGCCTGGAAGACGAGCCGTACGCGGAAACTTACGAAAGAGACCTCGATTTCGCGATGCCCAGTCGGCTTGCGGAGGAGTATTACTCGGCAAGACTTAATCGTGGCGACTTCGACAGCGTCATAACTGTTCTGACGGCGGCGGAAGCATCGGTTCCGAGGATGGGCGTAACGGAGGGCAGAGTAAGCGGCGCCACACAGTCCCGAATCCTTTTCGCAAACGGCGCCGAACAAGGGACACGGATCGCGCATACGGAGGAATTGGTGCGGCAGTTCTTAACGCAGGTCCGGCTGACCGCCGGAGAGTGGGGTTACGGCACGGAATACGACTTGCTGCTGCCCGGAGTTGCCGATGCCGCCGCAGCCGGATATCCCATCGATGCGATGGGTTACTCCGGGTCGTTTGGCTGGCTTCGAGACTATGCGCGGTACGCCGCAAGCACAGGCATGTGGGCGAAGATCGGCAACCGCGTCGAGCCTGATTACGCTGCCGCCTATGCGCAAACTAAGATGTTTTCGGGCACGCTCGTCCGTTGGGGCGACATTGCCTCGGATCCGTGGGCGGGACTGCCAATCGTTACCGGCGCCGACATTGCAACCCGAATCGGAGCTACCGGTTTTGTAATTCAAGATCACGGCTCTGACTTACTTTTCGTGCCGTCTCAGGGCGAGTACCGGACCCCGATTAAGCGCATGGAGGATCCGAGCGACGTGATGCTGAACAACCAACTCAGCCTTGGCCGAGAGGGCATTGCGAGAATCGGATATGCGGATCGAGACTTGCTGTTCATACGCTGGGACATCGCCGACTTTGTGATCAACCACCTCGGTGACCATGCAGCCGGGACTCCCCCGCCTGCAAATGTAATGGGCGTGCTGAAGGTGGGCGATGTTCGAATGGTAGTGGTCGACACGAAGCTGTCGAACGACACGTTGGCGGAAGCGAACCTGATCGACTCAGGGGACGCACGCTCGGGAATCGCGGTGTTGGGCAAAGGAGTTTTTAACACGGGCGAACCCATCGCGATGAGATTCAGCGCCGAGGCGCCGGATGCTAGGTTTGCGATCACGAATTCAGACGGAAACGGGGTGGTGAACGCTAACGGCGTTCTGCAGATTCCGAACGCCACACCCGGTGTCCATTTTCTCAAGGCTGTCGCAGCGCTGCCCTCCGGCGAGCGAGTGGAGCGTCCGTTCGTTGTCAGAGTTGTCGACCCGATCTCGATCGACAACCTTCGCTATCAGTGGGGACAGCTACGCGGAACGCTGACTAACCATGGGTCCGCACGGAGCGCGTCGATCGATTTGCAGTTGCCGTCCGGTTGGACGTCGAACTGGAACCAGCCGACGCGCAACTTCGGAGCTTACGAGACGGCGACCATTGGCATTTCTCTGACCCCGTCGGCGAACGCCGGCGAAGGCCCGTTCGGAGCGACGATGGCGGTGTCCGTGTCCGGGAGTCCAAGCGCGACGGGAAGGGCGAGCATCGCCTATCCGCTTTCGGACAATCTGGTCGAGAACAAGTTCGAAGTGGGGGTCGAAGGATGGGACGTGTACAGATGGGACGGCGGCGGCTGGTCCGTGTCAAGCGAAGACGGGGGTGCAGGCATTGCACTTGCCATTCGCGACGGAGGCGGAGCAAGGTGGGGGAAGGTGACGGCCTACGGGAGGTACCTGGAGGATGGCCGCCCCGACCCTACATTTGCCGGATATTCACTGACCGACTACCCTTACCTTAACTTCAGTTTCAAGTCGGACGCGAAGTCACCGTTAGCGATCACTTTCACCGTAAATGGAGTTCGGCGCATTGCGATGCTGACGGGCAGCACCAGCAGCCGCGAAGCACTGCCTCGAGTGTCGTTCATACCTGACGGCACGTGGCAAAAGGTTTCCTACAACCTGCTGGCTGCCATGGATAACCAGCCGGGACTGTTCGTAACGGACATCGCGATCGGAGATCCGCGAACGTTCGAAGCCAACGACTATCGGACGGAAGGCGTTCAGACGCACTGGATAGACGACTTTCGCATTTCCAAGACTGCCGGAGAAGCCAGCGGACGCACAGATGACGATGCGGAACTCAATCCGGTAGGAGACATGGCGTCCACAGACCCGTACCTTCGCGCACTCGGGGCAGCCCGTGCGCAGGACAACGCTCAAGAAGTCGTCGCACTCAGAGGTCTGCTGAAGGACATTAACAGCGTCGCTCGGCTAAACGCGGCCGCCGCCTTTGCGAGGATCAAGGATCCGGGCTCGGTGGCTACGCTTGTGGAAGCTGCCAAGCTCGAGCGCATCCCTTATCCTGCGGTCATGTTCGTACGCGCCCTGGCATTTCAGGACACGCCCGAAGCGTGGGATGCGATGCAAGTGATTATCCGCCAGGGGCGAGGCGAGGAGATGTCGGTTAGCGAGGCGGCGCGGCTCATGGGTGCCACGAAAGACCCGAAGTACATCGAAGGTATCTCTATTCTCCTGACTTCCCGGTCTTGGCCGGCGAGGAGAGACGGCGTGTTGGGACTGGCCTCTATTCCGACCGATTCTGCCGCTCTCATGATGATGACCTTCCTCATGGAGATCGATCCGATGGTGAGGTTAGCCGTCGCCCAGAATGCTCGGGTGGACGTCGATCCGGTCGGCAAGCGGATGGAGTGGGGAAGTGTAAACGATAGGTCTTCGATGGTCAGAGCGTACAACTTTGTCGCGCTGACCAAATCTGCAGATCCTCTGCTGAGGTCACGGGGGTACGCAGGGATCAAAGAAGACGATATCGATATTCGGCGAATTATCGCGGCTTCGTTGAGGCTCAATCCGATGGAGTCGCACGTCACGCCGTTGCTGAGCCTCCTGAGCGATCCCTCCCCCGAGGTGCGGGCAGCGGCAGTCGAGTCGCTGTTTGCGATGCCTGGTGAACGGACATTCTCGGAAATCTCGGTTCTTGCAGGTGAGACCCAGGACGAGGTGCTGTATCCTCTGCTCGAAGCGGCAAGGGTCAAGAAGGTCGAACTGCCCCGCTCGATGCTCGAGCGATTGCTCACCCATCGGAACCCTCTGATCCGGGACACGGTTAAAGGATTGATAGGATGACCATTATTTTTGGCTCGGACCACGCCGGGTTCGTTTTGCGCCGCATCTTGTCCTCCAGGGCCATAGACCAAGGCCATGCGGTCAACGAGGTTGGCGCGATGGATGAACAAGCCTATGACTACCCCGATGCGGCCGTGGAGCTTTGCGAGCGACTCTTGAGGGGTGACGCCGACTTCGGCGTTTTGATCTGCGGCACCGGGGTCGGGATGGCGATGGCTGCAAACCGGTTCAAAGGTATCCGCGCAGCGCCCGCGTGGAGTCCTGAGGTGGCGAAACTGAGCCGTCAGCATAACAACGCGAACGTCCTCTGCCTCGGCGCGAGGCTCATCGAGCCTGAACTGGCAACAACGATTTTCGATGCTTTTCTCGCCGAACCTGCGAGTGAAGAGTCCCGTCATCAGCGAAGAGTTGCTAAAATGGATCAGATCGGCGACGCTGATCCCGCGCCGGCTGTTAGATCAAGGACGTAGATAGACTCTAAATGAAGACGATTTGGATCGCGTTAGTTTTTGTTGCCGCGTGCTCCGGGATCATCCTCGGCACCTCGCTTAGAGACCGCCAGGACACCGGCGGCAGCTTGTTTTCGTCGAGCGAGCTATTGGCCCTTCGCAGCTCCGACGATGCTACCAGCGAGGGCCAGTGGTTTCCTGCAACCGCCTACTATGACCAGGTTCGGAGGATTATCGAATCCGATTATGTGGAGGAGATTGGCGACGAGACGGAAATGGCTCGAAGCTCGCTGCGATATCTGCTGCGATCGCTCGGAGACCCGGAGACTCGCTATTATCCACCGGACGAGTGGAATGCGTACATGGGGCGAATGTCAGGACGCTACGACGGAATCGGAGTCGATCTAAACGCGCAAGAGACCATGACGCCGACCGGCCTCACACTACCGCTGAAAGTTTTGTCGGTGGCACCGGGCGGGCCGGCTGAAGCTGCAGGAATCTTGGCCGGTGATATCGTCGAGACGCTCGATGGCAGATGGGTGGCTAGCCGTTCACTGTTCGCCGAGTTGCAGCGCGCAAGCGATGCGTTCAGCGAAAAGAAACTTAGTAGGGAAGAGTACGACAAGATTTGGCAGCAGATACGCGATCGGTCCGAGCGGATGATCACTGTCGAGGCCGCGATAGAAAAACTACAAACGGGCGAGGGAAAAGTATCTCTCGAAGTGCGCCGGAATGGCAAGCTCGTTACGGCGGAAGTCAACAAAGTGTCGATCGAAGTGCCGGCAGTGACTTTAGAACGAGACCGTCTTGAGATTAGGTCGTTCGGTCCCGGCGCAGCCGATGCGATCAATCGTTCTGTCGATGACATTGCCGAGGTCGTCATAGACTTGAGAAGGAACCCAGGCGGATCGCTCGATGAAGTCAAGAGTGCGCTTGCGGCATTGACCCGCGGCGGCGTGTTCGCAAAACTTAGGCACGAGCCGAACGGGCCGCTCGAAGACATCACAATCGAGGGCACCAAGAATCCGATTCGAGTCGTGAAGATCTTAGTTGGCCCCGGCACCGCTCGTGAGGCCGAAGTTTTTGCCTATGCCTTGCGCGACCTGACCAGCGCGCCGATGGAAGGCGGCCCGACCGCGGGGCTTGCGAGGAAGATTCAGCGATTCGCCCTTGCAGACGGTAGTGGTTATAGCATCACCGCGGGCCACTTTTTCGACACGTCGGGGAGGCCGCTGGTTAGGGAAGATAAGGCTGCGCTCGACGCGCGCGCGAAGGCGCAGGAGGCAGGACGATGAGACCCACCATCAAGGTTACGATCGCCGTCTTTGCGTTCGCGGGCGGGATAGTCGGCGGATATGCCTGGAAAGACGTTGTTTCCGGATCAACTCCGAACTTGTCCGGCATCGCTGCCGCGATCAAAGGTGAGTCGGTACAGGGCAAAGAGCTTTCGCCAACTGCGGTTGTCGGCGAAGCCATGTCTGCAATCGATTCGGTGTTCTACGGCACTCCCAAGCG
>JAICGT010000101.1 GCA_025922995.1 Fimbriimonadales bacterium | reverse complement strand
GGACGCCGAATTCGACGTCGAATACTTTGCAATTGTAGACAGCAACACGTTAGGCCCGCCGACGGGATCGGAATCGAGAATCATCACTGCCGCAAGACTCGGCGACGTTAGATTAATCGATAATCTTCTTGTCTGACTTCTCGCGCAATTGCAAGCCCATTTCTTTCCACTGCTCCTCTTCGATGGCGCTCGGCGAGTCCATCATCGGGTCGTAACCGCCCCCGACTTTCGGAAACGCCATGACTTCGCGAATGTTCTCTTCGCCGAGCAAGAGCATCACCAGGCGGTCGACCCCAGGAGCGATGCCGCCATGCGGTGGCGCTCCAAGCTTGAAGGCGTCGAGAATGTGGCCGAAGCGCTCATTCTGCGTTTTTTCGTCGATGCCCAACAACGAGAATACGCGGGACTGAATCTCGGGCCGATGAATCCTAATGCTTCCACTGGCCCACTCCACACCGTTGCAAACAATGTCGTAACAATCGGCACGGACGCGGCCGGGGTCGGATTCCAAGAACTGAATATCTTCCGCTTTCGGCCCGGTAAAAGGGTGGTGGGCGGCGTCCCACCGCCCTTCGTCTTCGTCCCAGAAAACGAGCGGAAAATCCAACACCCAGCAAAATACGAGCTTACGCGGGTCTGCCAATCCCGCGCGCTCGCCTATTTCGTTTCGCAGCCGCGATAAGACGTTGCATGCCGTTTCATTGGAATCTGCGACAAAAAGTAGCAAGTCGCCGTCTTTAGCCGATGAAACTTCTCGAATCGATGAAATTGTCTTCTCATCGAGAAACTTTGCAATTCCTCCGTAACCTTCTTTAATGGGTAACTGCGCCAATCCCTTGGCACCGAAACTTTTCGCGAAGTCCTCGAGTTCTCCCACTTGCTTGCGCGACAATTCTGCGCCTTCCGGGTAGCAAATTCCTTTGACAACACCGCCTTCTTCGATTGCGCCGCTAAAAACACCGAACTCCGATTTCGCCACCAAATCGCTGACTTCAAACAGTTCCAACCCGAAGCGCATATCCGGCTTGTCAGTACCGTATCGTCGCATTGCCTCGTCATAGGTCAGTCTCGGAAACTCCCCGACAGGGTCGAGATCGAGGGCAAAAGAATCGATTACAGAATTGCAAAGGCTGCGCGTGAGCCCTTCGGTGAGTTCGAGGACGTCTTCCTGGTGAACGAAGCTCATCTCCAAGTCGAGTTGCGTAAATTCAGGCTGCCGATCCGCGCGCTGTGCCTCGTCCCGGAAGCACTTCGCGATCTGATAATAACGCTCCATTCCACCGACCATGAGCAACTGTTTGTATTGCTGAGGGCTCTGAGGAAGCGCATAGAATTTGCCCGGCTCCAATCGATACGGCACCAAGTAATCGCGCGCGCCCTCGGGAGTGGTTTTTGTAAAAATAGGCGTTTCGATTTCTACAAAGCCTCGCTTGTCTAAATACTCACGAATAAGGCGAACACACTCTGCGCGCAAACGAAGTTTCTTCTGCATGCTCGGCCTGCGCAAGTCCAAGTATCTGTGCTTAACCCGCAACTCTTCGCTCACGCCGCGCATTTGTTCTTCATCGGAAACCGGGAACGGTAGAACGGCAGACTCATTAAGCACTTCGACCCGGTCGACGACTATTTCCACGTCTCCGGTTGCCATATTGGGATTCTTTGTTCCTTCCTCACGCATCCGGACCTCGCCG
Organism: Fimbriimonadales bacterium; assembly: GCA_025922995.1. Lineage (GTDB taxonomy): Bacteria > Armatimonadota > Fimbriimonadia > Fimbriimonadales > ATM1 > JACDEQ01. Next base: position 3,769 of record JAICGT010000101.1, on the reverse strand, counting down.
CTCGCTGAAATCACAAACTCGTTCCTAAATGACTTCAGTTCGGGGAAAGCCTCCACATCGAAGTACAGTTGAATGAGCCCTGTCCGGTCTCGCAGGTCTAAGAAATACAGCCCTCCTAAATCGCGAATTCGATTGACCCAGCCGTTTACCGTTACCCGAGAGTCGACGTGCTCAGACCTCAATTCTCCGCAAAAATGGGTGCGCTTGGCATAGATCATGGAAGGGCGATATTCTACCTTGGGGTAGGTTAGCCGACATAGGATACGGATGGCTTCGTAAGGCAGCCTTTTCAATGGATGCAGAGAAGGCGCACGATCTCGGCTTGCGGCTCATCGCCGGAGGCTTTGTCTCTGCACGCTTGGCTGATCTGCCGAGCTTAGATTGCGCGGCATTCGGAACTTCGCTTCCCCATCCCGTCGGCCTGGCAGCAGGCTTCGATAAGGACGGCGTCGCGCTCGAAGGGCTCTACGGCCTCGGCTTCGCGTTCGTTGAAGTCGGCACTGTAACGCCGCAGCCACAGCCCGGCAATGAAAGACCGCGCATGTTTAGGTTGCCGGAGCATGAGGCAATCATCAACCGACTCGGCTTCAACAGCCAAGGAGCGCGGGCGGTGGCGCGCAACCTCGAGCGCACCGACGTGCCGATGCCCTACGGCATAAACATCGGCAAGAACAAATGGACCAGCAACGAAGACGCGTGGATGGACTACAGAGACGCGGCTCGAATGTTGAAGCACTACGGGCAGTACTTTGCGATCAATGTCAGCAGCCCGAACACGCCCGGTCTTCGCGCCCTGCAATCCAGAGATGAGCTCGCTCGAATAGTCGACGCGGTTCGCACCGTCGGCGTGGACCGGCCGGTTTTTGTAAAGGTCAGCCCCGACCAGGCCGATGACGAACTCGTGGAAATTGCTCAGTTCGCAACAACTGCCGGCGTCGGCCTCATCGCCACCAATACCACTATTTCCCGCACAGGAATCGATTCTAACGGGGCCGGTGGCTTGTCCGGAAGGCCCCTTCGAGAGCGGGCGCTCGAAGTCTGCCGACTCCTGCGACAAAGCGCGGGCGTCGGAACTGAGCTAATCGCCGTAGGCGGCATCTCTACCGGACAAGACCTGGTAGAGAGAATGGAAGCCGGAGCGACCGCATGCCAAATTTACACGAGCTTCGTTTATCGAGGGCCCGAGGCCGTTCGACTGATTGTGGAAGAGTCAGCAGCCTTTCGGTAGGTATCCTTTCATGAGATGGCGTCGAAGGGCTTAACGATTTCAGCGGCTGTTGCTTCCGCAGCGCTCGCCGGGCTGACCATAACCGTGTTCGCCAAGAGTCAATTGCGAGGCCCGGAAGGCACGGTGCACCGATTCATGATGGCCGTGGGCAGCCGAAATTGGGAGGCCGTCGATGCCCTCATGTACGGTAGCGCGAACGAGAAAGTCTATGTCGCCAACCTGGTCGATCAAGCCCTGCGGGCTGGCGCTACGTATCAAGTTGTGGACGTGAACCAAATATCTTATCGAGCTCGCGTCGGCGTTTTGCTACGCTTTCCCAACCGCCAAGAGCTTCCGTGGGTCGTCTCGGTACGTCGCATCAATCGGCAATGGATTGTCGATGCCAACCAGTCGGTGCGGCCCGGCCCCGCATTCATGAAATAAGAAAATGAAAAAACGATCTGCCGGAGGGTTCCGATTTAATCCGATCATTGCAATAGGCTTGCTCGGGGTAATCGTGATTCCAGTCGTCCTGTTCCTGCTAGGGCAATCACCCGAGAATGCCGCGAAGGAGTTTATGACTGCTCTTGGAACCGGCGATGTAGACAAGTTAACGGAAATGACTTACTTGCCCGATCCGGAATCGGACATAAAATCCCAATGGCGGCACACTTTCGAGAATTCTGCACGCAATTATGTGTTCGGCTGGAAATTCGGAACCACAGAAAAGGACGGGACGGATCGAGCGGTCGTGCGGGTCACAATCACCGAGTTTCGTGGACCCGAGCACCACGAGAACGACCAGGCCAACTTGCCACTTGTTCGAATAGACGGTAAGTGGATGGTTGATATGAGGTCGCTTTCCAGGACGTTTTTCCCGGGATTACCACGCTAATGAGTTTCGATATTTCACTTCAGCTTTATACGGTTCGAGATGCGCTCGCCGCCGACTTTCTCGGCGGCATCAATCGTGTTGCAGACTTAGGATACGGCTTCGTTGAGTTCGCAGGTTTTGGCGGGCATTCCGCTGCCGAGGTCGCGCGGACTCTCGACTGGGCAGGGATCAAAGCGTCCGGCGCACACGTACCGCTCTCGATTTTCGACGACGCTGCTCCGATCATCGATGAACTGCGCACGATCGGATGCGCACAAGCGACGATCCCGTCGATTCCTGAGCACATGCGCGGCAGCAAAGAGGCGTGGATCGAATCCGCAAAAAAGATCGAAAGCGCAGTTCCGGTTTTCGCAGAAGCGGGAATCGGCCTCGGCTACCACAACCACGCTTTTGAATGGGACCAGTTCGACGGATACCAGACCCTCGTAGACAACGCGCCCTCAGCGAATCTGCAACTCGATGTTTTTTGGGCGAAATATGCCGGTCAAGACCCCATCGAATGGATCAATCGGCTCAGCGGAAGGCTACCTTCGATTCATTGCAAAGACTTCGGCGCAGACGGCGCAGACATTGAACTCGGCGACGGAATTCTGGACTTCGTTCAGATTCTCAAGGCGGCAGAAAAAGCGGGCACGAAGACGCTCGTCGTCGAGATGGATACGCCTCGCCTTTCTCCGATGGAGAGCGCGGCTAAGTCGCTAACCGGCCTTAAAACCGCCCTTCAGAGCCTCGACAACTAAATACCGAACCGACTTTCCGACGGGGTAGAGCACGACAATTCCGTCGGCCGATCCAGGTGACGAGAGAGACTTGCCCAGTTTCGCAACGTCGATGCGGACGCCGCGCGCTTTGATGATCGGGGCGCCGCCGCCCAATCTTGTTAAAGAGCGGCGAATGCGCTTCTCGTCGAACCTGCCGCTCTCCAAAACGCGATAAGTCGTCAGCCATTCCGATTTTGCAGGCTCCTCTGCGGTCAAGTAGCCGTTCGAGTCTCCGAGGAGCACGGCGCCGTAATCGGCGCAAAGCGTGCTTAAACAGTGTGCGCGTATTGCCGCCGGATCGGCTTCTAAAAGATACACCGCCGGAGCGTCGACGGATTTGGCGAAAATCGTGCCTCTACGCAGAACTGCTCCGGTTTCGACTTTTCGCGCCGACACTGCACCGTTCTTGGTTCCGAACCATGCAACGGCCTCGCGGCACTCGCCTCCGAACGACACAAACTCGATCTCGGAAGAAACCGCTGCGAGAGTGTCATCCGACAGCATCGGCGACAGTTTCATGCCCGCGAATTTTAGGTCGCGTAACCGGCCGGCAAGTGCCATCGGATTGGGCGAGAAAGCCCGAGCGTCGAGCGTCCGCGCCGATCCCACTCTGCGAGAAGGGTCGGCAAATGCATAATCGAACTCCCACTCGGCGGCGAGACAATCCTGCTGATTTATCTGCGCTTCGCTGCGAACATTCTTTCGGGCGCACCACGCAGTTTCCTGATCGATCTCGAAACCGATCGTCTGCCCACGCCGTGCGAGAGCGATCGTATCTGCGCCAATTCCGCAAGTAAGGTCCGCTACGAGCTCACCCTCCGGAAATCGTGAGGCGTGGTACTTTCCAATCGCCTCGTGCGTTGCCTGCTCGAGGCCGTTCTTCGTGAAGAACATTTTGTCTGCCGC
>JAICGT010000100.1 GCA_025922995.1 Fimbriimonadales bacterium | reverse complement strand
CTCATTTTTTGTTCTAAACTTCGTCACTTTTTTCCACCTTAACAGATGAGCGGTGGGGAACCGATTGACGATTTTGCGATAGAGGATTTACTACACCCGGTATATATAAGGTCACCAGAGCCTCGAAAGTAGCCTTTGTAGATGGTTTCCTCCGAGTAATCTTGCAAGAGCCAACCCGCGACGGAGCTGTAGGTTTCACCAAGTGTTTCGGCGTGTGGCACCAGCTTGTGCACCTGAGCGGCGTGCCGGATGCCAGGATAACTTGCGCAATGCTCATCATTACCAATTGATGGGTCCTTGCGATTTCACCTTTCCGAAAAGATCGAAATTAGGTCGGCGGCGGCTTCTGCCACAGCTTCCGCCTCAGATTCTTTCAGCACCTGCAACCGCTGCTCGAGGTCTTCGCATTCCGGGTGGCATGCCGCGATCAGGGCGCGTTCGTCTGCTTGCAATTCGAAAGCTTCGAGGTCGGCTACGAATTCGTTTAGTGGGGATTTGGTGGAGCGCTGTACAATTAGCATGCATACAGAGCGCAACCGCGTGCCATGCGAAGACAGGATGCCGGCGAGGAGGGAGCAGTACATGCCCTTGGCGAGCCTGGCGACATTGGGGTCGTCGCTTCCGGTGATCGTGCGTACTCCTTTCAGGAACTGCGCGAACGATCGGGCACGGTGTGGATTCAGTTCTAGGAGGTACCGGCACTCTTCGTCGTTCAGGCCCTTGACCGACCTGATAGCGGCTTCGTACTCCTCTGAGGTCTTAACGGGCTGCTCGACAGCCTTTCGCGCGGCCGAACTAATACGATCCTTCGAATCCTCGAACTTGCCCACGATGTAATATTTGTACCATGCAAGAGCCTTGGGACGTACCGCGAACGGAAGAGGGGCGTGATAAAGTCATCGCCCTCTTGGAGGAATATCGCGCTGCAGGCCAGGATCGCGAAGCAGGTATCTGCCTTTCGCGGTTGGCGTATCTGATCAAGCACGTTGGCGCCCCCGATGGTGGGCATGCGTTCGGAGAGTCGGCGAAGACCGGCGCCGAGGCGGTCGCTCTCCTGAGAAAGACCGGTGATAAGAAGGAGCTTTGTAGAGCCCTTAGGCAGGCGGCAGTGCCTTTTCACGCCAACTGCGAGCCCCTCCTCGCCGAGTCTCTCGCCCTTGCGCAAGAGATTGGGGATATGGAAGAGGAGGCGTGGACAACGTTTCAAATGCGCAGATTTGGCGGCGGGCCCGACCCGATGACCGAACGAGCGCTCGATCTGTTTCAGCAATGTGGTTCGCTCGAGGGCCAAGCAAGTTGTTTTTTAGTTATGGGTTTTAGAATCGGCATGCACAATCCGGAGATGCTGCAACGGTCTATCGACCTGTTCGAACAGGCCGGCAATTCTGTTGAGGCGGAGCGTGGCCGCAAGTTTCTCGAAGTAGCGCTTATGCCTGACGATCCGAATGAGCCTCCGATTACCGACGAGGACATTGAAAGATTTGGCCAGATGTTTGCGACGGATTCTTGCGAGGATGAGGATGGAGGCTGTGGAATTTAGGTCTCGCCTTGTTATGCAGTCGATCCCACAGTTCCGTACTTTCTGTTCGCTGACGGCCATGTCAGCAGGTTCACACCTGAACGGCTGCCAGAGCTACGCGGGAAGTGACCAGTGTTTCGCCTGCAAAGGGTACTCCGCTGGTCGGGTTTGGCGTGATTAATGCCACGATTTAGGAATGTCAGGGGCAATCTTTCTAGGCATTTTCGCGCTCATTTCGGTGATAATCGCCGCCTTACTGATCCGGTGGGCGTGGAAAGATAAGAGCGAGTCGCCGGTCCTACGAATTTTTGCGTACACGGGCGCCGGGTGCCTCCTGGTCATGCTCGTCGGATGTCCGGCAATCCTGTTTCCGGTCTTTATGCAGGCCAGGGAGGCCGCCAAGCGCACGTCTTGTCTGACCAATCTTCAGCAGGTTGGCAAGGGCTTGCAGATGTATCTTGCAGAACACGACGACCGGTTTCCGTCCGGACGATGGTGTGACGCCATGTCCGAATATGTGGACAGGGCACACTTTGCATGCCCTGCGCTCGAGGGCGCGTACGGGTATTCGCTCAACCAAGCAACGGACGGAGGACTGATCGCAGACATGGTCGAGGATCCCAAGGCATTTGTCGTCGGATTCGACGGCGGCGGAGCTGCGAATACGCTCGCCGGCCAAAGCGGCGTCGATTGGGACCGACATCTCTCCAAGGCAAGCCTCCTGTTTTTGGATGCCGCCGTGCAAGTTATGCCGCCGGAATCTGCCGGCGACCTGCAGTGGTCGGTCGAACGATAGGGGCAGCCGGATCGCCGAGACGGCAAAGATACCATGGGCGCTTTGCCACCGTTTGTGCGTCAATACGGTAAGGAGGTGTAGGCATGACACTTTTGCTTTGCTTGGCGCTGATCGGTTTGCAGGAGCCGGCAGCGAGCGCGAACGACGACTACCTGCGGGCGGCGGCGATTGTTGCGAACGCGGGCGACGAGCTGAAGCCGGTCACAGAGGGCAACGTCCTGGGGTGGGCTCAGAACGCCACCAAGAAGTACGGCACCGCGCTCGACTGGGTCCGGGCCGGGAATCAGAAGCCGTTTGTGCCGCTGGAGCGACGCGCGCTAAACGGAGACTTCCCCGAGTTCGCCGGTTTTAGGGCGGTCGGGTTTTTGTTTGAGGCGAAGGTATTCGAGCTGATTGCCGACGGCAAACCGAATCAGGCCGCCGACGCGTTGATCGACGCGTTGACGTTCGGCAGGAGGGTGCAGTCGGTTGGAACCGTCGGGCACATCGTCGGATCGCAGATTATCGAGCGCAACCTTCGGATGTTCGATCTCAATCGCCGGGCATTTGCCGAGGAGGGCCTAGAGAAGCTAACAAAACTCGAGCTGATTGACTCGATTCCGTCGGATAGGACTGCGATGCAAATCGAACTCCTGGCTTTCGAGAGTTTTAGCGATTTGGACTCGCTTCCGGAGGGAGACAGATCGCGTGTGCTGGCGCGAATCGAGCAACTGAAGGCATCGACGGCGGCGCAATTCGACAAGAACGAAGCGGATTGGATTTGGGGCGGAGGTGTCGATCCGACTGAGCAGCTTCTGCCACTTGACGTATCCCTTGAAATCATGTGGCCGCGCGCGCTCGTCATGCGCACAAAGCTTCGTCTGCTCAATGCGACGGCGAGAATTCTGCTGCACGAAGTTCGGAATTACAAACTGCCGGACACGTTGACCGATGCCCACGATCCTGCCACCGGCTCGTCGTTCTTTTATGGCAAGCGCGATGATGCGTTTGTGATTTACAGCGAGGGCGTGGAAAAGACAGGGCGGATCGAGCTAGGCACGCTTTGGGCGGGCAGGCGATGATAGCGGCTGTCGCGGCGATCGCGCTGGCTCAGGGTGGGCACTATGCAAAGTGGTTTCCCATTCCGTCGGGTCAAAACGGTTACGAGGAGTTTCTGCAAGCGGCAGATATTGTGCATCGCACAGGCTCGGAGAGCACCGTTTGGCATTCTTCGAAGTTGGACCTAAGAAAGTCTCGCGATCTTGTCGACAAATACGGCCGTGCGCTCGATCTTGCCGAGCGCGGCCTGCGCAAGCCGCTGCGCCCGCCCTGGGATCCCATCGACCCGGATTCAGATTACGTCTGGTCCTGCATCGAACTCGTCACGGTCAGCGAGTTGATGGAGAATAGGATCCGAGTACTTCTCGCCGACGGGAAACCGGGGACAGCCGCAGATAAAATCATGGTCGCGCTGGACTATTCGGATAGGGCAAGCGAGCACGACTTAATGGAGGCTGCGGCGGGAGGTCTTGAGCGCCAATTTGTTTTTGAATGTTTAGAACAAGCCGCTCACAAACTATCTTTAGGCGGTGCCGCAAAACTGAGCGAGAGATTCCTCTCATTTTCAAAGAAAACACCAAAAGTTATCACTGGGTGGAAGGCACAATTGCCCGGTACGATTCGGTACATCGACAAATTTCTCAACCATGAAATCGATCCGGAGGACTTGGAAGCTGCATCGCAATTCGCGCATCTGACAGCGGACCAGAAGTCATATTACAAAGACCGCATCGCTGCCGCTCTGGTCGATTATCAATCTCAACTCGATGCTATGTTCGCCAAGGAGGAAAGCCATTGGCACGACATGCGCTATACCGACGCGGATCCATTAGTCGAACATGCCGTTTATATGTTATATCCTTTCCCCAGCGCGGAAGCTGCGGTGGCGGATCGAACTCGATTGCGCCTCGCCGCGCATTATTGCTCGGTAATCGAATTCAAGCGAACGCACAATCGTTTGCCGGCGAGTTTGGCCGAACTGGGTTCTGCGGAGCAATTCCACGACCCCGCGAGCGGCGGCCAGTTTGTTTACAGAAAGGATTCGGATCAGTCTTTTACTATCTATAGCAACGGCAATGAGTGGACCGGGCCGATCCATCTTCGGAGCGAGGCGATGGAGTGGTCTCCATGATCACCATGATCGCTGCGGCGCTGCTCATTCAGCAGCCATCCTATTTCGCGACGGCATTTCCAAATCCGACCGGCAATAACGGCTGGGAGGAGTACCTGATGGCTGCCGACATCGTGTCGGGGCCAGAAGCTACGCGTCTGTTGATCGGGGAAGGAATAGACGATCGAAGTTCGGTGGCGCGAACAGTGCGACGGAGGTTTGATCGCGTCGGCGACCTCATTCGAGCAGGAAACAAAAAGCCACTTCATTACCCATGGCCAGATGTTGACGAGCCGGCCCACGGCTTCCCTGAATACGCCGCGTTGAAGGTCGTTGCGCGCGTGCTTGCCTGCGAAACCGAAGTAGCTTTTTCCGACGGAAAGCCTGGCGTTGCATCGAAGTCGATTCAAGACGCTCTTGAATTTGGCAGGCGAATTTCCGGCAAGACGACTGTGGGAGGATTAGTCTCGGTCGCCCTGCAGTCTATGGCAATGCGCTCACTGGCCTTCGGTTTGCCGAAATTGGGGCTGGATGAGGCACGCGATTTACGTCGCGCTTTCGAAAAGGCCGCGAGCGAACGAAGCACTTTGGCGGATTTGTATTTGCAGGAGTTTCGCAGGTGGCGGCATCTGGTGCCGGAGGCTTTGGCTGATCCGGATTCGCTTGCCGAGAGCCCTGACGAAGTGCCTCCTGGGATTCGGAACCTCACGCCAGAAACGGCGAACCGCTATTCCGACGCCGTTTTGCGGCGACTGACGGCTATGGAGCAGGAAGCTCGGCAGCTGTTCGATAAGGAAGAGCGGTTTTGGAAGGCGCCGGACCCCGCCGACCCCGATCCGATTGTGGAATTCGTGGCGAGCCGCCTTTCTCCTCCTCAAATAACGCAGGCGATCGTGCGCAATGCGACGCAGCTTCGATTGGCCGCGCTTCATTGTAGAATTGTTGAGTTTATGCGGACATTTAATAGACTGCCAAGCACATTGGATGAATTGACCGCGCCG
>JAICGT010000099.1 GCA_025922995.1 Fimbriimonadales bacterium | reverse complement strand
CTCGGGCTGCCGCGGCTGCTTACACAAGGTGACGAGATCGAGATTACGTCCACCGTGAACGCGGCGAAAGAAGCGATGGACGTCACCGTTTCGCTTACCGCCACCGGGGTCGAGATGTTGGAGGCGCCGCGTCGTTCCGTACGTGTTAGCCCCCAAAGCCCGCAAACGGTGCGTTGGCGGATAAAGGCCGACAGGGCCGGGACGGCTGAATTTCAAGTGCTTGCGGTTTCGGGACAGCCGAGTGTCTCTGACGGCATGACGCTGACGATTCCCGTCCAGGGTCTTGGAAAAGTCGTTCGCGGTTACGCGGTAGGCGAAACCGCGGGCACGGCTGCCCTGCCGTTGGACATGGCGAACTACGTCGAAGGCTCCGGCGAACTCGAAATCCTGGCAGCTTCGTCGCTGGCAGCCACGATCGGCGGTTCCGTCGAATATCTCGTCGGCTACCCGTACGGCTGTTTGGAGCAGACCCTTAACCGGTTCCTTCCGACGCTGATCGTCTCCAAGTCTTCGCTTGCGCAATCGTTGTCGCCCGAAGTGCGAGCCAAACTGCCCGATATGATCGCCGAAGGATACGCTCGCCTACGCGCGATGCAGCACTCTGACGGAAGCTGGGGCTGGTGGGAAGCAGACGGCGGCGACCCACGCATGACGGGCTTGGCTCTCAACGGTTATGCGCTCGCGGCACAAGTAGGTAGGCCACCCGAGCCGGAATCCAAGTCACGCGCCCTGCAGTGGTCGCGAGAGTATTTATCAAAGGAGAATTATGGCGATGATGTGCCTGCGACTTTATGCCTGATTCAGGGTGTGGCCGCAAACGGCGACAGGGCCACGGCTTTGTCGTCGATTGCGAAGATCAGAATCGGCCTCCTTACAGCACCGGAGGATTGGGCGGCGATTGCCCAGATCGGTCACTACGCCGGCGATCCTGAGCTTGCCCGGCGCGCTGTCAACGAACTGAAAGCCATGTCTAGCCAGAACGCGAACCACGCAAGTTGGAAGAGCGCGTGGTATGGCGCATCGGGTTCAGCAGAAGCCACGCTCGCGCTGGCAACGATCGTGCCGAACGACCCGATTGTCGGCAAGGGTATCCGCTACCTGCTCGACATTCGACGTGGGAACTACTGGTACAGCACAGCCGATACCGCGACGGCAATTCTCGCGATTGCCCGGGCGGGCAAAGGCGACGACCAAGGCGGAGTACGCGTTGTGCGGCTTCTCGCCGACGGAGAGGTCGTCGAGTCCGGAGTGGTCAACGACGCAGCGCCGCTGACAATCAAGGTTCCGATGGACTCCTTCAGCGGCGCGAAGCCAACGATTGAGGCCGAAGGGGGGAAGGTGTATTACACGGCTAACTGGCGCTTCAAAGCCAACGACGATTCGGTTCGAACCGGAACGTCGAAGTCTGGACTGGCTGTGTCCCGGCAATACTATCGGCTGCGGCCACGCAGGTTGGAATCGGGCGAATTGCGTTTGTTGCCCTCCGGTGACCCCCTGACTTCGGCACGAGCTGGTGAAACAGTGCGAGCGGTGATCAAGATCAACTCCGATCGGGAGCGCGAGTTCATGATGCTCGAAGACCCGCTTCCGGCCGGCTTCGAGGTCCTCGAGCGTTCGTCCGACGGGGTTCAAGAATGGGACTGGTTCTACTGGTATACCGGCCTCGATATCCGAGACGACCGCGTCGTGTTTTTCATGCGACGCCTTAAGAAGGGTGAGAGCGTGCTCGAGTACACGCTCCGAGCGGAGTCTCCCGGTAGCGTTACCGCGTTGCCAGGCGTTCTCTCGAACATGTACGACGCCGATGACAACGCTTCGACGCCCGCAATTAAGCTAGAGGTGCGCAAGTGAAGCGCGTCGCTCTGGTCCTCGCTGTTCTCGGCCTTGGCGGCCTGTTTCTCGCGGGCATGATTTCGACTCCGCCCGAGAACGTCACGATGTCGGCATATGCCACACCCTTGGATGGCAGGCTCACCACGCAGAGGCAAAATGCGGAACTTGCGTTGGACAAGCTGGACGGAGTCGTTATCAAGCCGAACGCGGTGTTCTCGTTTAACGACACAGTTGGCACTTGGTCGCGAAGCGACGGTTATCGCAAGGCTCCCGTAAGCTTCAACGGGCAACTGATCTGGACGTGGGGCGGTGGCGTTTGTCAAACGTCAACGACGCTCTACAACGCCATGCTCCTGAGCGGCATGGAGCTCGTGGAGCGCAACCGGCACCGCTTCGCTCCCGGCTACGTGGCACCAGGCAGAGATGCCGCCGTTGCTTATTCTAATATCGATCTCAAGTTCCGCAACCCGTACCCGTGGCCGGTCACGATTCGCGCCGAGGTTCGTGACGGCAAGCTGCTCTGCTCGATCGTGGGCAAGGGTAAACCGAGCGCGGATATATCGATAGTCACCGACGTCACCGAAGTTCGGCCGCCGGATACGCTTATCGACAACCGGGGCGGCAGTGGCGGGCGTGTTATGAATCCGGGCAAAACCGGCTTTAGCGTGGTCACACACAGGATTTGGAGGACGTCGGCGGGCGAGCGTCGCGAATTGCTGTCTCGAGACACTTACCCGGCGATGAACCGCGTCATCCGCCGCGGCAATGATTGACAATTAAAAACCCAGGACAGATCAGCGACCATAATAAAAACCTGCCCCGACTTCCGATGGTCGGGCGTCTTAAGGACTGAAGCCAAATGATTCGAGTTATTTTGACCTGCCTCCTTGTTTCTGTTCTCGGCGCTGTTGCCGTTGCGCAAGACGCCATTTTGCCTCGCGACGTAGTCGAGCTGAAGTGTGTCGAAGACCCGGCGCTGAACGGCGAATACACGATCACCGAGACTGGGCTGATCTTGCTGCAGTACATCGGGGCTGTTGAAGTCCAGGGACTCACCCCGCAGCGAGCCGCAGCAAAAATCGCAAACGAACTCGTGGCTCAACAAATTCTGCGAACGGCAACCATTACGATTACGATCAAGAGTGAAGCCCGTCCGGCGGTCACTGTTACCGGCGCGGTGAAGATCGGCGGAAACGTTCCATGGCGCGTTGGCATGAGATTGGAGGATGCATTGAAAGCCGCTGAGCCGACGCCGGTCGCGGACTTAGCGAAGATCACGATTACGGCTGTCACGGGCGGGGTTCGAACTGCCGATGCCGCAAAGTCGCAACCTGACAACCCCGAGTTGCAACCCGGCGATCGGGTTTTCATTCCGCTGAAAGTCGGGGGCGGGGAAGTGACGGTGCTGGGCTCCGTCACCAGGCCAGGGTTGCAGCCTTACCGACCGGGCATGACTGTGATGGAAGCCATCATGGAGGCTGGCGGATACCGGGCCGATGCCGATCGAAATCGCGTAACGCTTCGCTTCGCGTCGGGCGACTCTCGGGTCCTCGATATGAATCTCGCGGAATCGAATGTCGTTCTTTCGCCCGGTGATTCGGTCCTTGTTCCACAGCGCAATCCCCAAGACCAAGTCTATGTCCGGGGAGCCATTTCCAAGCCGGGCTTGCTATCTTATCGTCCCGGGTTAAAGATTTCGGAAGTCGTCAAAGATTCCGGCCCAGTGGAAGGAGCAAAGCTAGACCGCGTCAAGATATTGCGCAAAGGCGAAGCCGGGACAACGGAGACGATCGTCGTGAACATGTTGAAGGTCATGCGAGCGGAAGCCACCGATGAGCCGCTCATCGCCGGCGACATCGTCGAGGTTCCCTATCCCGGCAAGAGCTTTGGCTTGAGAGAGGGGCTGCAGGTGGCGAGTTTGCTACTTCTGTTGTTCTGGCTCCTTCGTTAGGGATGAAGTACAGCCATGGCGCCGCCGAGCCGATCGCCGCGCTGAATCGAGTCGTGCTTTTGGAGAGCGGAGAGCCGCTCGTCGACCTTCGCGAAGCGATTCCGGGGCTCCACGTCCTTCGCGACTCGGCTGTTCCATGGGCGCGGAAAGGCGTCGCGGAGCGTTTCGCCGCCGCGAGGGCATCTGTCGCACCGCTGCATATCGGTTTGCGTGAGGCTTGGCGCTCGCCTGAGCGCCAAAAGTTCATTTACGACCACTACTTCAACGGCCTGCCTTCCGAGAGCAGTCTGGCCGTCCGACGCCGACGAGCGAACCGATTCTTCGCCCCATACGATCAGAAAGCCCCGCCGGGCCATTCGACGGGAGCGGCGCTTGATGTCTGGCTGCTCGATGCGGAAGGGGAGCCCATACCGCTAAACGGGCCGGGCCAACGCTTTCGCAGCGCGCCGACATTCTCGGCCAGGCTGCCTGAGGAAGTTCGAGAAAAGCGCATCGTGTTATATAACGCGATGACCGCAGTAGGGTTCACCAATTGCCGTGATGAGTGGTGGCACTACAGCTACGGAGACGCCGGATGGGCGGTTCGTGTCGGCTCGCCAACATGCATTTATGGACTGATTCGACCGGAACCCGAGGCATACCTCGATAAGGACCGGATATTTATCGAAGACTTCTTGAAAGACCCTCCATTCTAAAGCCCTAGGAGGAAGCTTCCGGCCGGATCGACAATTCTACGAAACAGATACTGAATCGGTTGAAACCCGAAGTATGGTCCGAGAAAAATAATTCCAAGCAAGATCAACGAGCCCTGCGTCTGGCTCCATCGCATGAATTTGTACCCTAACTCGGGAGGCATCAATATTCCCAGAATCCAATGTCCGTCGAGCGGCCCGATCGGAATCATGTTGAACATCGCAAGCGCGAGATTGATAAAAACGGCTGTGCCTACGAAGAGTTGAAACAGCTCCGAAATCGGCAATCCGGTCGCGACGTATACTCGGAATATGAAAGCGACTCCGACCGCAATAATGACATTCGTTAGTGGTCCCCAAAGAACACTGAACAAGTGATCCCATCGCGGGTTTTCCATCTTCCGCGGATCGACCATGACCGGCTTGCCCCATCCGATTCCGAAGCCGGCGATAACCGTGACGATGATCATCACCGTGCCTAAAGGGTCGAGGTGGGCAAGCGGATTGAGCGTCACCCTGCCCTGGGAGCGCGGCGTCGGGTCACCGTAAGAATCTGCAGATTTTGCGTGGGCAAACTCATGCAGGGCGATCGATCCTAAGATAACAATCAGGGCGACGACGATATAGCCGGGATCGAGTTCGGGCATAGAGTGTTAGTATGGCACGCGGCAAAATGACGGCGACTTGGCAACCATGTCGAAAGTTGGCGGGGACGAGACTATGGGCTGAAGGGCGTTAGGTACGATTCAATCGTGTTGCTAACACTATCTTTGCTCGCCTGTTTACAGGCTCAGACCGCTCCACTGCCGGAGACGCACCTCGCCAATATCCGGCAGGTTACCTTCGGTGGCCAAAACGCTGAGGCGTACTGGAATATCGCAGGCACAAAGCTTATTTTCCAGAGCTCTCAGCCCGAGTGGCCCGATGAGCAGATCGTCACGATGTATGCCGACGGATCAGGTCGAAAAATGGTGTCGTCGGGAAAAGGCAGAAACACGTGCTCGTATTTTCTTCCGAACGGAGATATTATTTATTCCGCTACAGACTGGAAAGATCCGGGACCCG
>JAICGT010000098.1 GCA_025922995.1 Fimbriimonadales bacterium | reverse complement strand
GAGGACGTGCTCGCGCCCCTCCGCCGTCAAGCGGTACAAAACCGCCTCGTCGAGCAGCACGCTCTCTTGCGCCAGCTCGATCACGGCGCGCTTCGGTTGGGCTGGCGCGTAGCCGATCTGCGAAACCTGGATGACGGGCGCGTACGACCAGCCCGGCACGGTATTCGCCGTCACGATCCATTCGACGGCGTTCTCCGTCGCACCTGCGGCAATCGGTGTGCGCACGACGAACCAGCCGTTGTTGTGTGCCGACCGGCCGTCGATGAGCTGGAGTTCTCCCGCGCCCACGTTCTCGAAATGGATGCGCTGCATCTCCGTTTCGGGCGCGACTGTCAGGCGCTGCCCCGTCGCAAGCGGAAGTGCAAGCGGCTGGCGATTGGGGTCCTGTACCGGCCCGTTCTCCTGCGCATTGCGAGGGACCGGCATCGTCTTGCCCTCGGGCAACGCGACCGGGCCATTGGGTTGTCGAGGGAAAAGTCCCGTTTGACCGTCCATCAGCCACGCCCGGCCGAACAGTTCGCCGGGAAACAGCTCCATGTTGAAGCCGGCACTGCCGACCCATTCGGGCGGAAGCGGCTCCGCAAGATCGACGCTGATGCGAAAGCTGTTGCCGCCTGCGGGCGTGACGGACACGCTGTACTCGAGTTCGAGGTCGGGATAAAAGATGGGATTGAAGCCATGACCGTTCTTCGCGGGGTCGGGATAGCGCAGTGTCTGCCGTATGGTTCCGGTCGCCGGGTCCGTCGAGCGATCGCCGGCCGACGCCGGCATTGGCGACCATTGACCCGGCTCCGGTTCCAGGCGCAGGTCGCCGTTGGCGGCGACGCGCCGCCCATGCTGGATGATCGTCACCCCCGTCTGATGGCCGTCGGGGTAGATGTCGTCGAACACGATCACGTCGAGACCCGGCAGGGTGAGATAGCCGTGCTCGCCGAGTTTCAACGAGACTTCGCCTTCCGCTGCCGCCAGCAGCAACGGCGCAAGCATCACGACGACCGGCCAACGTGCGTTTGTCATGAACTCCCCAGGTTCATGTAGAGTGAGCTCTCGGAACGCGGCCGCCTTCCACGGGGCAGGTCATGTTGGCGGTGCCGGACTCCGCGTATCAGGCGACTGCGTCGTTCGCGCCATCGGTTACTTCGGTCGACAGGTCATTACAGACTTCGAGGGAGACCCGCAAACCGACGGAAAGGCGCGTTGAATGGCTCGCCTTACCAACGACCTCGCGGCGGCCCCGGCCGACGAGTTCCACCTGCACCCGATTGGTTGCTTCGCTGAGGCTTGGCTTCGTTCACGATCAGTGACGATCCATCGAAGTCGCTGCCATTCAGTTCGTCAATTGCTTTTAGGGCCTCGTTATCGTATGCCATATCAACAAAACCAAATCCCTTGCTTCGCCCGGACACGCGATCGGTGATGACGTTCGCGGAATTGACGGTTCCGCAACGCCCGAATAGTTTTTCCAAGCCGAGCTTGTCAGCCGATTGCGGCAGGTTACCGACGTAAAGTCTCTTGCTCATGATGGATCCTCTGTATTGTCGACAGACAAAGAGGTTGTGGGCACTGTGCCGGCAAGCTCCCTACTGACGTAAACGGAACTGGCAACGACTATACAGGTACTCCCGGAAATAGCCAGTCGGCGATGCGCCCGGTTGCGCACGATCACGAAGGCAGCTTCATGACCCTGACAGAGGGTCACACGCTATGGCAACCCTCTTCCCGCCGGGGCCCTGCTGACACTGATCGTGCGGCCGCCGTACTGAGTGTAGTGCAGACGAGTGATGGCAATCTCGGCATCGATGGCGCTCGCCATCTCAACGATTCCATGTCCGTTACTCATGCCGGTGTGCCTGTCCTTCAGGATTCCGACCATCTGAACGGTACCAAAATGCTCGAACATTGCCCGCAGGTCGTCCCGGGTAACTGCTGTTGGAATATTGTCGATATACAGTCGCATGACCACCTCTGTCCCGGGCCCCTTGAGGATCGGCGTGGAAGTACCGAAACGCCTGATTGGTCATTCGCGACGGATGGGTACGATAGGCCGAACAATATACTCTACATCGAGTCTGCAAATATGTCGGTGAAGCACGACAAAATCGCTTGACTTCAAGACAGAAAGGTCTAGCATGCGCCGTGCCTGAAAGTGCGCCATTCACTATGCACTCCATTTCGAAGGTTCCTCAGAATATTCTTCCGTAGTACCTCGTCCTGTTTTTCATAAGTAATCGCTACGCTTCCAGTCCACATGGCTCTCCAACGGGAGCCCCTATTACTTGAGATTTAACAGGAAACAGATGATGTCTACTACACAAGGTACCGTTAAGTGGTTCAACGAAGCCAAGGGCTTCGGCTTTATTCAGCAGGAGTCCGGCCCGGACGTATTCGCGCATTTCAGCGCGATCAAGGGCGACGGCTTCAAGACGCTGAATGAAGGGCAGCGTGTCGAATTCACGGTGACACAGGGCCAGAAAGGTCCACAGGCCGAGAATATCGTCCTGTTGTAAGTTTCGGGCGCCCCTCGAAAGAGGCTGTGAGTGACGCGGGGTCTTTGCGAACCTGGCCTTCGGTTCATGCACGGCATCTTGAAGAGGGGTTTCCCCCATTGCGGTCGCGCCCGTGCCGCCAACGTCACGGGCGCCTCGGCGGGCTCGACCGTTACGCCCGGCATTACGCCGCGTGCAGCTTCGTGGCTATCTTGTGGATGGTCGAATTAGCCACTTCGTAGTACTTCACCCGCGGCGTCCCTTCGATCAATTCGGATAGGAAACCGTAGACTTCCGGATACACCCTGCGGCTGTAGGCGTCGGCATTTTCCTTACTGTCCCACAGACACACTGCGAAGAGGTCCTTGCCGCTGGGGTTCAAAAACGTCATCGCATCCAGAAATCCTTCCTGTTTGCGAAGCAAGGGGAAAATATCCGACTCGATCCTGCGCACGAGTTCGGCGCGGCTGCGTGGTCTCGCAACCATTGATACTTGACGTGCATACATGACGTGCTCCGCGCCCGTGAATGGTCAAAGGTGAATGGTCCAGACGGCAGCCTGAAGAATGTGCGACCCGTCGATCTCTTCCCGGTGCCACGTGCCGTTGACCATGGTCGGCTAATTTACTTGATCAGTCAACCAGGTTCTGAGAAAATTCGCTTGGTTAACAAATTGGGTAAACCAAATTGACGTTGGACGTTTGCTCCGTCATCAAAAACCGCTTGCAGGAACTGGGCCTGGAGCAAAAGGATCTGGCCGTCGCCGCCGAAGTGACGGAATCCTACATCTCACAATTGCTGAACCGGAAGAAATTGCCGCCTGCCCCGGGAAGAACGGATATCTACGGGAAGTTCAGCCTGATTCTGCAACTTCCGGAAAGTGACCTCACCCGGTTGGCCCGCGCACAGCGAATGGCCGAACTCACGCGCGATCTTGAGGAACCGGAAAGGCCGCTGCTGAAGGAGACCCGGGAATTGATCTTACGCAAGTGCGTCCCGAACCGGCGGGAGCAGATTGGCGCAATATTCGAGAGGCAACCATTCGGTGAACTCGAACGGCTGGTCACTCGGAAGTTGCTCGATGTCGTCAGCCAGGTCGCGCGCAGCGAGCTCGATAATGAAGCGTGGTTACACGAGGTTGCGAAGCTTAGTGGCAAAACCTACGAACAATTTCGAGTCATCATTTTGGAGTTCCTCGACACCGACATCTACAATGTGTCGAACGACGACTGCGTTTCGTTCCTGGATCCGCTTATTGCACACTGGGACATCGACCTGCTCAACTTTGACATGGTAATAGCGCTGAACGACAGACTCGTTTCCGGACGGCCGAGGAAATTTGCATTCCTCGAGAAAGACGCCGACTGTCCGGGTGAAGAAGAGCCCGGACTCACCGAATTTCTTCAGAACGAGAAGCTCAGCAGCAATATTTCGCGCGAGGAACTCGAATTCCTTCGAAGTTTGAGATTCAGTGGACGACGGCCTGGAGCGCTCTATTATTACCGCGAGCTGCAGAACCTCAGGGATCCGCTGCATTTTGAGTTCACGGAAAACTGAGCGGACGAACCGGGGGCTCCCACTGCCGGCAAGCGCGAGGCGCAGCGGCACAGCCGCAATTGGCAATAAGCGTATTATTCCGCAAACACCGAGAGTAGAATAACAAAGCTCTGCTGCCGCTTATCGAGCTTAAGGGCCACCTGTCCCCTATCCTCCATTTTCGGATCTGGATCCATTGGGAGGATTGATGAGCACGAAACTCCATGTCGGCAATATTTCATCGTTAGTGCTGGAAGCCGATTTGAAAGCAACTTTTAGCCAATTCGGATTGGTCGATACAGTCGAAATTGCACGCGACCCCGTGACCGGAACAAGCAAGGGGTTTGCCATCGTCGCGATGTCGAGGGATGAGGATGCCTCTGTCGCTATCGCACGGCTGAACTTCACGCAATATGCGGGGCGTACCATCGGCGTAAGCCGATCCCGAGCAATCAGGTAATAGCCGGGATTTTCGGCGTGATCGACAACGACTACGAAATCGTATCGGTGGAGCCAACGGATCCGCCCGCGGACACCGCTGGAACGGGCTGGCATTGCTACATCATCCAGCAAGGCAGCAACACGATTCGAGGCTACCAGCGGGGAAACATCCAGTTTGTCACAGAAGCGGTGGAAGAAATCGTCGCGCGCCTGAACGCACGGCGATACGGGAAGAGCGAGCGGGTTCACCTGATCATGACGCCGCAGGACAAAAAGAAGAAACGACCCCGGTAGGCAGCAAGCGTCGGTCACTCGGTAATTCCGGTAACGGGGCAGCGCTTGTATGCAGTAGCGCGTCGACGCAACTTCACCCATGGCTGGCCGGACGTTCGCCGCAGCTCTGGCCCATCCGGTGCCCTGCTGCCGCCTGCCCGTCTCGTGCCAGGGGAATGCGCCGATAGGCATGGCTTTAGGGCGGTCTCTGTGTCGGACCGAAATCATCACGACAAGGAGATGCATCGATGACGGAAGCACTGGAGGGAAAGGTCGCGCTCATCACGGGCGGTGCGGCGGGAATCGGCCGCGCCGCCGCTCTCGCGTTTGCACGGAGCGGCGCGAATGTGGCGATCAGCGATCTCAAGGTCGATCGTGGCGAAGCGGTGGCCGAAGCGATCGAACGAACGGGAAGCATGGCGATATTCGTCAAGGGCGACGTCAGCCGTCTCGCAGACGTCGATCGGCTCATCGAGGCGACGATCTCGAAGTTCGGCAAGTTCGACTGCGCATTCAACAACGCCGGCATCGAGGGTGAACTGGCGACGACCGCAGATTGCACGGAAGCCAATTTCGACCGGACGGTGGCCGTCAACCTGAAAGGCGTCTGGTTGTGCATGGCCCGTGAAATCGCGCAGATGCTGCGGCAGGGCACCGGCGGTGCGATCGTCAACATGGCGTCGGTGGCGGGCCTGGTCGGCTTCCGGAACCTGCCGGCCTACGTCGCCAGCAAGCACGGCGTGCTGGGGCTGACGAAGACCGCCGCGCTGGAATACGCTACGAGCGGCATCCGGATCAACGCCGTCT
>JAICGT010000097.1 GCA_025922995.1 Fimbriimonadales bacterium | reverse complement strand
GGTCGGCGTCGAGATCGTCGACCACTGCGTCGGCAACGTCGAGCTTGGCGGAATGAACAAGTGGGTCGATTGGTACGCCAATATCCTCGGATTCGAGCAGATCCTCACCTTCGACGACAAGGACATCAGCACCGAATACACCGCCCTCATGAGCAAAGTGATGGCCAACGGCAAGGTCAAATTCCCCATCAACGAGCCCGCCGAGGGCAAGAAGGTCTCCCAGGTCGAGGAATATCTCATCTTCCACGGCGGCGCGGGCGTCCAGCACCTCGCGCTGCACACCAGCGACATCGTCACGACCGTCACAAAACTCATGAAAAGGGGCCTCGAGTTCCTCAAAGTCCCGCAAACGTATTACGACGCCCTGTCCGAGCGCGTCGGCAGCATCGACGAGGCCATCGAGGACATCGCCCCCCTCGGCATCCTGGTCGACCGCGACCCCGAGGGCTACCTCCTCCAGCTCTTCAGCAAGCCGGTCCAAGACCGCCCCACGCTTTTCTTCGAATTCATCGAGCGCAAGGGCGCCAAAAGCTTCGGCAAGGGCAACTTCAAGGCGCTCTTCGAGGCGATCGAGCGGGAGCAGGCGCTACGCGGGACGCTGTAAAAATGGTTAGTAGGCTGATCAACTATGGCGCGTGGTTGGCGGCGGTACTCACTTGGTCGGCTCTCGTAGCGCTTCTTTTTGGAAGGATGGATCTGATGGATATGTTGGTCCTTCCCGTTGTAATCCTCGTCTTCGTCCTTCTGTATCTCAGCGAGCGACATCCTGAGCAAGATGATTCCCCCCCGAAGGGGAATGACGGGACGCTGTGAGACCGAAGCACATGTGGGTTTGGGTTCCGTTTGTGGCGTTCCTTTTCCTGGGCATGTTTGCAATCTTCGATACCACAAGAACTGAAGACCTGCCCGTCACGCTCACCTTGTATTTTAGTGGATTCGTGCTCTTAGCACTCGCAATCTTTTCATTGCAGTGGCGGCACCGAGAACGCCAGCTAGAGGAATGGCAAAAGGAGAGGGTTGAGCGCTTCAAGAAGAACACGCTAGGTCATCCAGAGAATTCTCCAGGTGATTCAGAGAATCCCCCAAGTCATCTGTAGAACTCTCCAAGTCATTCAGAGAGGCCTCCAAACCATTCGGAGAACTCTCCAAAGTACTCGGAAACCTCCGCAAACCACCCAGAGATTGCTACAATCCATTCGGAGGAACTTCTATGCCATCAGATTGGTACCCACACTCACAAGCCGCGCTCATCACGTGGCATAACAACTTCTCGGCGCAGGCCGCGATCAACGGCACGACTCTCGGGCTGACCGCGCCGGGGAGGTGACGCAGATTGCCGCCGATGCGGCGAACGTCCTCACCATGCTCAACGACGGGCCCTCCGCGGCATGCTGTCGATAAACTACTCTCCGAAGAGAAATCGCCGAAAAAGGCTGTTCCAGCTACTGTGGACAGGGCTCCTGATGGCGTTGGTCATACTCACCATCGTCGGCGCCATGGCCTCAGGTGATTGGTGGCAAGCATATGTCCTCCTCGCATTGATGGCAATGATGTTGCTTTCGTTGGGTCCTCAATACCAAAGAGGAGCGCCCAAGGATTCGGTAAGCCCGTTCGCCGTCTGTGAACAGGAACCACAGAGTCGCACTACTTCTGTCGCTGGTCACCTTAGCGTTGGTAGTGGCTACCGGCTAGCTTCGAGCCACCATGCTGATTCCTAAGCCGGATTTCTGGTGCTGCTTCTGATCATCCTGGGGATTTGCATTGCGGTTATGGTCCTGGTTTTTCGGAAGCCGGGCGGTACGCTGTAGCGTGGATAAGAACAGAACTGCGCTCGCTCTTGTCGTGCTCGGCCTCGCATTCGGAGCGGTAATCGTTCAGATCAGAAGGGTCGACATGGTCTCCAACCCTTATAGCGTAGTGCTGCTTGTACTCGGTTGCGTGCTTTTCGTCGGAGTGGTGCTTCTACTCGATCGGCTAAGATAGCGGCCGCCGCCAGAAAAGGCACCTCCCTTCAAGCCCCCCCAAGCTCGGGACGGGGATATCGGATCACCCTTTACTGCGACGGTGTCTACGATTCCGTAGCTACAGCCCGCCCATCTTTCGGACGGCCTTCCAATGCTCGGGGCTGACGGGTGTGATGCTGAGGCGGTTTCCCTTTCGGAGTGTGACCATTCCTTCGAGGTCGGGGTTGGCGTGCATGTCTTTTAGCGAAACATATTTGGGGAGTTTTTTCACGGGTTTGACGTCGACCATCCACCACTTCGGCTTGTCGGGGTTTGCCGTCGGGTCGTAGTATTGGCTTTTGGGATCGAATTGCGTGTGGTCGGGATACGGTTCGCTTGCGACTTCCGCGATCGCGGCAACGCCCGGCTCGGCACAGCTGCTGTAATAAAACAAAACGCCGTCGCCGATCGACATTTGTTCTTTCATGAAATTGCGCGCCTGGAAATTGCGCACGCCTTCCCAGTGCCCCTGCCCGCGCTTTTCTTTTTCGAGGTCTTCGTAGGAGTAGCAGTCGGGCTCTGTTTTCATCAACCAGTATTTCTTAGCCATGTTTTAGTTTTTACCTCCGATTTTTGCGACTTCGCCTGTGTTGGCGCTGAGGAACGCCGCGTCGAGCACCTGCATCGCCGAGCGGACGTCCTTTGCCGTGACGTGCAGGTGCCGCCCTTTGGTTAAATGGTCGGCTACGTTTTGATAGATTGCGCGCCAGTTTGGCTTCTCGACGTCGATTCGCGTCTCGGTTTGCGCGGTTTTGATCACCGCGGTGTTCCAATCGGGCATCGAAAGCGCGCCCTTGTTTCCTCGGATCAGCCATCTCGGCCGCGCGATATGGCTCATGCAGCCGACGTCGATTTCTGCGCTGACGCCGTTGTCGAATGTGATCATCGCCGTGGTCTGGGTTTCGATGTCGACGTCGTGCGCTCCTGCGTGGGAGATCGCATAAACAGACGTCGGTTGCGCCGGCCTCATCAGCGTGCAGATTTGGTCGACCAAATGCGCTCCCCAGTCGTAGAGCATTCCCCCGCCGCACTGCTTCACTCCGCGCCAGCCGTCGGGGAAATAAAACCCGTTTACGCTGCTTTCGATTTGGAACAGTTCGCCCAACTGCCCGCTTTGCAGAACCTTTTGGACGGTTAGAAAGTCGCCGTCCCACCGCCTGTTTTGATAGACCGTGAGCAGTCGTCCGGCTTCGTTCGCGGCTCGGATCATTTCGTCGGCTTCCGCAACATCCAGGCACATCACCTTCTCGGTCATCACGTGCTTGCCGGCCCGACTGGCTTGCACGGAGAGAGCGCAATGGGTGTGGTGCGGCGTCACCAGAACAACGAGGTCGACGCTGTCATCCGCGAGCAGCTCTTCGTAGCTGTCGTATACGGTTGCATCGGGCTGCTCTTCTTTTGCAGCGTCTCTGCGCTCCGGCAACAGGTCGTAAATCGCGCGCAGCTTCATTCCAGCTGTCGCCCGCACCTCGGCGCTGTGGTGTTTGCCCATGGAATACATCGCGCCGTAGCCGACGATTCCCACGCCTATCGTTTCTGTCATCGACGTAAGTTTCGCATAATGCGCGTATGATGCAGAAAATCCCCCTCCCAAGATCGGGAGGGGCTAGGGGAGGGTTGAGGCGCTGACTGACATAGCTCGACGCTTCATAGACCTCCTCGGCGAAAAGCGCGTGCTAACCGGCGACGCCGCCGAGCGCGCTTACGACTGCGACGCCTACACCGTCCACCGCCAGCACCCCAACTACGTAGTCTTCCCCGAAACCACGGAGGAAGTCGCCGCCACCGTCCGCATCTGCAACGAACACGAGATTCCCTTCACGCCACGCGGCGCGGGAACCGGCCTCAGCGGAGGCGCGCTCCCGGCAGCGGGCGGAGTGGTAATCGCAACAACCCGCATGCGCAAAATCTTAAAGATAGATGCAGAGAATCGCCTTCTTCTTGCACAAACCGGTTGCCCCAATCTCGCAATTTCGAGGGCTGTCGAACACCTGGGCCTCCACTTTGCGCCGGACCCCAGCAGCCAAACCGTGTGCACTCTCGGCGGCAACATAGCCGAAAACAGCGGCGGCCCGCACACGCTGAAGTATGGGGTGACCGCCGACCATGTCACCGGCGTAACGATGGTGATGCCGGATGGATTGATAGGCGAGTTTGGCGGCAAGGTCGCCGGCGGCCCGGGACTGGACCTGGTCGGTTTCATCGTCGGCGGGGAAGGCACGCTGGGAATCGTCACAGAAGCATGGGTTCGCCTCACGCCGATCCCTACGGTCATCCGCACCGTCCTCGCCGCGTTCGATTCCATCCGCGATGCCACCCAATCGGTGAGCGACATCATCGCCGCCGGCATCGTCCCCGCAGCGCTGGAAATGATGGATCACGTCATTCTGGAAGCGGTCGAAAAAGCCTTCGGTTTAGGATTGCCGACCGATGCAATGGCGCTTTTATTAATCGAATGCGACGGTGAAGAAGCTCCCGTTGAGATCGCGCAAGTAACCGAAATCCTACGCGCAAACAACGCAAAAGAAATAAGGTCGGCAGAAAACGAAACCGACCGCGCAAATTTATGGATCGCACGCAAAAAGGGCATCGGCGCGATCGGCAGGTTGTCGCCAAGCATGGTAACGCACGATGGCGTTATCCCGCGGTCGAAACTCCCCGAAATGCTCGAATTCGTCGCGCAAGCCGCAGACGAAGCAGGCCTGCGGGTCGCCAACATTTTCCACGCCGGAGACGGCAACCTGCACCCCATATTTCTATTCGACGACCGCGACCCAGACCAAGTCGACCGCGTCGTTGACGCCGGCCATAAAGTCATGAAAAAATGCCTATCCCTCGGCGGCAGCGTCACGGGCGAGCACGGCATCGGCGTCGAAAAAATCGACCTACTCGGCGAAATGTTCGATGAAGCCTCCCTCCACCTCCAATCACAGCTCAAAGCTATCTTCAATCCGGAAGGCAACTGCAACCCAGGGAAGGTCTTACCGTCCGAGAAAACCTGCGTAGAAGTCCGCGTCCGCCGCCGGGCAGCGCACTAGGCTGCTGGTAACCTTATCCGGTGCTCCTCTCGGTCACAAACGCGTCCAAGTCCTTCGGCGGCGACCTCGTTTTTGAGGGCGTCGGATTCCGAGTGTACGCCGGCGAGAAGGTAGCGCTCGTCGGCAGAAACGGAGAAGGGAAGAGCACCCTCCTGAAAGCCCTCACCGGCGAGATCGAACTCGACGAAGGCAGCATCAATCTCGCGCGTGGCGCCGAGGTGGACTACCTGAGCCAAGTCGCCCAGTTCGACGAGACTGCTACAGTCCGCCAGGTCGCCGAGGAATCCCGCAAGCACGTGCTGGACCTCCGCGATCGTCTCGCCGAATTAGAAAAACGGCTCGAAGACGACCCCACCGAAGCCGAACTTGAAGAATTCTCCGTCCTTCACGAGCACTTCCTCGACAACCGAGGCTACGCTGCGGAAACCGACGTCCGCCTGGTCCTCAACCGTATGGGATTTACAGAGAACGAGTTCGGCAAGAAGGCGTCGCGCCTGAGCGGCGGC
>JAICGT010000096.1 GCA_025922995.1 Fimbriimonadales bacterium | reverse complement strand
TGCAAGAACTGTGGAGGACATCTCGGCCACGTTTTTCCCGACGGCCCAGAGCCTACCGGCCAGCGGTACTGCATCAATTCCGCGTCCCTCAGGTTTGAAGAAAAGGAATAGTAGCCCGGCACCTGGACCCTAGCGTAGCCGCTCGTTGACGAACACCTGATCGATGCTTTCCCGCTGCACGGCGAGAAAAGCCTCCCCGCCCTCGACGATGACGGTAGCCGGCCGCGGATAACGGTTGTAGTTGCTTGCCATGCAAGCGTTGTACGCGCCGGTCGACGGTATCGCGATCAGGTCACCCACGTCGGTGCTCGGCGGCAGTTTCGCCTTTTCGATGAGCGTGTCGGTCTCGCAGTGCCGGCCCGCGATCTTAAACGTTGCATCGTGGTCTTCTCCGGGTTTTGACGCGTTAAAGGCTGAGTACACCGCCCCGTAGAGTTGAGGTCGAGGATTGTCGGCCATGCCGCCGTCGACCGCGACGTAGGTCTTTCTCCCGACGGACTTGCGCACAGCCACCCGGTAAATGGTCGTGCCTGCCTCACCGACGAGCCACCGGCCGGGCTCGAATCCGATCTTCGGCTGATCATTCTTGAAAGCGCGCTTGACCGCGTGAAAGATCGAGTCCACAAAGGCGGACACGCTTTGCGGATTGTCATCCGGTGTGTATCGAATGCCCAACCCGCCCCCGACGACCAACTCTTCGATCCCGTCTGCGTCTCGCGCGAGTTCTCCGCAGCGTCGGATCGCCGCGACGTGCGCCTGAGAGTTCATCAGCTGCGAGCCGACATGGAAATGCAATCCGCGCAAATGCAGCGACTTCTGCGCCCGAACCGCTTCTATCGCCTGGAGCGCCGATCCGTTTCCTATATTGAATCCGAACTTCGTGTCGTCCTGTCCGGTTCGGATAGCCAGGTGGGTCTTCGGGTCCACGCCGGGAGCTACCCTTACGAGAACACTCACACGCTTGTCCGCCGCCTCTGCGAGCAGGGCGAGCCGTCCAATTTCGACAAAGTCGTCGATCACGATCCGACGGATTCCCAGTTGCACTGCCGCATGCAGTTCCACGTC
This sequence comes from Fimbriimonadales bacterium, assembly GCA_025922995.1. Taxonomy (GTDB): domain Bacteria; phylum Armatimonadota; class Fimbriimonadia; order Fimbriimonadales; family ATM1; genus JACDEQ01. Next base: position 4,497 of record JAICGT010000096.1, on the reverse strand, counting down.
GGTCTTCGCGTTGCCGTGAAGCGTTATCTGGTGGCCGCCGAAGCCGGCGCGGAGCGCGGCTTCGATTTCGCCGATGCTTGCTGCGTCGACGTCGAGCCCTCCTTGCTCGATAATCTGCAGAAGGGCGAGCGTGCTGTTGGCTTTGCTGGCGTACGCGATGTGCGCTTCGCCGCCAGCCGACCTTAACGCACGAGCCCTTGCCCGAACGACCGCGGCGTCGAGCAGGTAAAGAGGCGTTCCAAACTCGGCAACGAGGTCTTCCAGCGCTACGCCCCCGAATTCCAGGCTTGGGCCGACGAGAAAGCGTTCAAACACGAGGGCGGAAAGTATGGCACGATACGCGAAGCTTGCTCGTTGAATATAATAGGTATAGCGGTTTGACCGCGAAGATAACAAGATGGCTTTAAACGAAGAAACAATTACCACTGAGATCACTCTCACTGAAAAGGCAGCCGGCGAAATCAAGGCGCTGCTTGAAGAGCAGGGAAAGCCTGACGCCTCTCTGCGCGTCTGGGTCGCCGGCGGCGGATGCTCGGGCTTGCAGTACGGCATGGCCATCGACGACCAAGATCCTGAGGAAGGCGACAAGACCCTCGAGCATCTCGGCGTCAAGATTCTTGTGGATCCTCTGAGCCTGAGCTACATGGGCGGGTCTGTAGTGGATTACGTGGATGACGCTCTCGGCGGCGGCTTCAAGATAGAGAACCCGAACGCTACGCGATCCTGCGGATGCGGCAGCTCGTTTGCCACCGAGGACGGCGAAGCCGGAACCTCCGGCGGCGGCTGTGGAAGCTGCGGACACGGCGGCTAGCGAGCCACAGGTTTGCCAAGTGAGCCTCTGCCCCGAGTTGTCATCCTGGGCGGAGGTTTCGGCGGATTATATGCCGCCAGGGCCCTGGCGAGAAAACCCGTCGACGTAACACTCGTCGACCGGCGCAACTTCCACCTTTTTCAACCTCTGCTGTACCAGGTCGCTACCGGCACTTTATCTCCGGGCGATGTCGCCTTTCCCTTACGTTCGATCTTCCGAAGGGCGCGAAACATTCGCGTTTTGATGGGAGAAGTGGTCGATCTCGACTCGGCTTCGGTGTCCCTGGCAGATGGCACGACGATTCCCTTCGACTACCTCATAGTCGCCCTCGGATCGACTCACTCCTACTTCAATCACCCGGACTGGGAGTCGAACGCTCCACCCCTCAAGAGCCTTGAAGACGCGCTCGAAATGCGAACAGCGATCTTCAAGGCATTCGAATCGGCGGAGCTCGAGGCGGATCAAGACAAACGCAGAGCCTGGCTAACGTTCACGATCGTCGGCGGAGGAAGTACGGGCGTCGAGCTTGCGGGCGCGCTCGCCGAAATAGCCCAGGAGACGCTGAGGACCGACTTCCGCACATTCGATCCGCGCTCGACTCGGATCGTCGTCGTGGACGCCGCCGATCGACTCCTCCCGACCTATCCGCCTGAGCTTTCGAAGCGTGCGACCGACAAGTTGCAGAGCATGGGAGTCGAGGTGAGAACCGATACGATGGTTGCCGAAATCGAGGATGACTTAGTAAAGCTTCTGTGCGGCGACAACACCGAAACCATTCCGTGCCAAACGACGCTATGGGCCGCAGGAGTTGCCGCCAACCCGATCGGGGACATGTTTTGCCGACGCCTCGGCTGCGAGACCATGGGCGGGCGCGTCGTTGTCAACGCCGACCTTAGCATTCCCGGAAACCCCAACGTTTTCGTCGTCGGCGACCTGGCGGCGCATCCCGACAATCTGCCCGGCGTCGCGCAAGTTGCCATACAGGGGGGCCAACATGCCGCCAGGTCGGTACTTCGCGGCAATCGGCCGTTCGCATACAGGGACAAGGGGAACCTTAGCGTCATCGGGCGGAACGCCGCAGTCGCGCAAATCGGCAGGTTCAAACTTTCCGGAGTATTGGCGTGGCTGATCTGGGCATGGGTGCACATCGCGTACTTGATCGGCTTCGACAACAAGCTTATCGTCATGCTTCGGTGGGCATGGAATTACTGGTTCTTCGACCGCAGCGCCCGGCTCATTACACCGTCGCGACACCCATAGCGACCTACGCACCGATGTCTCGCCGATAATGCCACGGGCCGTTGTCGAACCGCTTCGCGTAGGCGTAGGCTTTTTCCCGAGCCTCTGCAATCGTCGAGCCCATGGCGGAAACGGTGACGACCCGGCCACCGCTTGAAACTAGCTCGCCGTTCAATTCCGAAACTCCGGCAAAGAATGCGTTCACGCCGTCTGCTTCCAAGTCAGGCAGAGGAACGAGCTTATCGAAGTGCCCTGGATACCCCTTCGAAGCGATCACGACCGAGACGCAAGCCTCTGCCGAAACAACCGGCCTCGGCAACTCTTCGCCTCTGGCGGCCCGCAGCAGCATTTGCGCGAGGTCGCCGCCCAAGCGGGGCAGAACGCACTGCGTCTCGGGGTCGCCGAAGCGGCAGTTGTACTCGAGGCACTTCGGCCCGCTGTCGGTCAGCATCAAGCCCGGATAGAGCGCGCCGACATACGGCGTGCCGTCCCGCAGGAATCGTTCGAGCACCGGCCGCACGAACGTTTCGCCGAGTTCATCCAGGTTCGGCACGTCTACCGGGCTCACTGCGCCCATCCCGCCCGTATTCGGCCCCGTGTCATCGTCGCCCACCTTCTTGTAGTCCCGAGCGGGCGGCAGCAATCGATAATCGCGGCCGTTGCAAACCGCCATGAGGCTTAGCTCACGGCCCGTCAACCGCTCTTCGACGACGACAGTTCTGCCGGCTTCGCCGAATTCGTTCCGAACCAACATTCCGTCGGCGGCATCGGTTGCCTGCTCGACGCTCTCCGGCAATACCGCTCCTTTTCCGAGCGCCTCCCCGCTCGCCTTCACGACAACCGGCCGCCCCTCGCTCCACTCCGCGTGGATATACGCGCGAGCCTCCGGTGCGCTGGTGAACGCAGCGTAACGCGCTGTGGGGATTCCCTCGGCCGCCATCAATTGTTTGGCGAATGCCTTGCTGCCCTCGATCTGGGCGCACGCCTGTGACGGCCCAAAAACCGGAATGCCGGTGTGGCCCATGAAGTCTGCGATTCCTGCGCAAAGCGGCTTTTCCGGCCCGATGACAACCAGGTCGACTCTTCGCTCCATGGCGGCGTCGTTAAGGGCGAAGAAGTCGAAAACGTCGACCGGCAGGATTTCCGCAATCTGCTCGATACCCGGATTGCCCGGAACGGCATAGACGGTCTCGACCGTCGCCGAGTTCGCAAGCTTCCACACAAGGGCATGCTCTCTTGCGCCTCCACCAACTACCAGGACTCTCATTCGTCGTCGTCGTCTCCTTTCCGATACTTTCTCTTCGGCTTCCTGAACCGTTCGCCCCGGCCGGCCTTCAGGTCATCCGCCGCGTTGCTGAACAGCGTAAAACCAGGCTCGAAGGCGAGGGTCTCGACGCCGACGGGGCCGTTTCGATTCTTACGAATAAATACGTCGATCGGCACCACCGGGAGGTTCTCGATCTCGCCCGGATCGTCCGGCTGCCATTTGTAGAGCATCAGGACGACGTCTGCGTCCGCTTCTATCGAGCCCGATTCGCGGAGGTCAGATAGCTGCGGTATCGGCGGCTCGCGCTGCTCGATATTTCGCGAAAGTTGAGACAACGCCACAACCGGAACGTCGAGCTCCTTCGCAATCATCTTGAGGCCCCGGGCGATTTCGGAGATCTGCTGCGTTCGCCCCTCGTTCTGTTTCGATGCGCGCATTAACTGCAAGTAGTCCACCACAACCATCGCCAAGTCACCCTGTTCAGCTTTGAGCCGTCGACACTTACCCAAAACCTCGAAGGTGCTGACATCCGGCGAGTCGTCGATATACAGTTTCAGCGGATACAGCTTTTCGCAGCCGTCGACGATTCCCTGATAGTCCTCGTCGCTCAGGTTGCTGCGTTTCAGTACGTTGCTGTTGACTTTGCCGAGCATCGTCACGAACCGTCGAATCACTTCGACCGCCGACATTTCGAGGCTGAAAATCGCTACGGCCTTCCCCGTAGACTGCGCTGCGTGGTAGGCAATCCATTGGGCAAGGGAAGACTTACCGACGGCCGGCCGCGCGGCGACGATGATCAGGTTGCCGTCGTAAAGCCCGGTCAATCGCTCATCCAAGTCCGCCAATCCCGTCGGCAGGCCCTGCATCGGCTGGCCGGTCTCCAGCAGTTCGTCGACTTCTTTGAAGAACTTTCCCGCGACATCCGACGCGAGTTCGAAATCCCTGCCGGTTCGCCGCTTGGAAACGTCGAACACCGCCCGCTCCGCGGATTGGATCTTCTCCAAAACCGTCTGCTCGGTGTCGTGAACTTCCTTCTTGATGCGGTCGCCGGCTCTTTCCAAATCGCGCAGCATTGCGCGGTCCAGCACGATCGACGCGTAATGATCGGCGTTTTCGGCAGACGGCACCGCTTCGGCGATCTGCATGAGGTAGTCCAAGCCGCCGATGCGTTCGAGCATGT
>JAICGT010000095.1 GCA_025922995.1 Fimbriimonadales bacterium | reverse complement strand
GCTTCTTCGGTCGGGCTCCATTGCCTACCGAGTCTGGCATGGCTCCAAGTTTCGGCGCTCGCTGCTAGCGACCGTCGCCTCCGGCTTGGAGCAGGGCTTCCGAAAATGACGTATGAGCCGCGGCGCCCGTCGTCCGGGTCGATGCCCTCTGCACCGGTAGGTCGCTCTGGTAGTTTCGGCTTCCGGCCGATCCTCCCCGCATGTCTGCCAATCCCCAAGAATTTTGGTTTACCTTTCGCCGTCTCGTGTCCTTTAATATGCGAATCAAATCTTCGACCGAGTCGACTTTAAACGCATCGAGTGGGGCGGACCAACGCAATAGCGCAAGACCAAGCGCTACTCATTTGTTAAGGTGGAAAAAAATGACGAAGTTTAAACCGAAAAATGAGATGAATAGTGAATAACTCGCCTACAGGTTCGACATCGGCATGATGACGCAAAGGTAGTCGTTGCCGTCGCTCGGGCGGACGACTGCGGCGCGATTCTCTTCAGTCATTTCGAGCTTGACGCCTTCGCTCGCAACAGCCTGCACCGCGTCGAGAAGGTAGTCCACATTGAACGAGATCGTCAAGTCTGCTCCGTCCTTCACGATCGACACCTCTTCCTTGGCCTCACCGACGCCTTCGCTCTTACTTGTCAGAGTTGCGACGTCGCCATCCGATGCGAGCGTGACCCGCTGGGAGCCGCCTTTTGCCATGATCGCGCAGCGCTTCAGCGCTTCGATCAGGCTCGCCTTGTCCATCATCCACGACCGGGTCGTCTCTGATGGGATCACACGCGAATAGGGTGGAAACGCGTCCTTGATCAGGGCCGAAACGACGCGAGCGTCGTCGGTAGCGGCAGAAGAGCGGTCCTCGCCGAACATCAGAGTGATCAGGCCGTCATCGCCCACGGGAAGCTTCTTGATGATTGCTAGGGCGCGAGCCGAAACGAGCGAATTGACCGACGAGCCCGCGCCGGGGAACTCGGATGTCCTCAGCGCTAGGCGGTGCGAGTCGGTGGCAACAAGGCGAAGGGTTGTGCCGTCGTAATCGAACAGCACTCCGGTGAAGGCTCCGCGAGGCGAATCGGGCGACGTTGCGAAAAGAACCGAGTCGAGCAATTTCTCGAGATCTGCCTTCGGCAGCGAAATCGGTGTGTCCGTGCTTACCATCGGCACGTCCGCAAAGTCGTCGGCACGCTGGCCGACGACGCGGTATTGGCTGTGCCCCTGGCTTACGTGAATGCTTGTGTCGCTCGCAAGCTCCAGGCGGACTTCGCCCGGTGCTAGGCTCGTGACCATATCGCGGAGTAGGGAAGCGGGGGCGGCGAACGAAGAGGGCTGCCTGATGGTCGCTGGCATCGTGCTCTCGACCCAAAGGTCGCCGTCCGTCCCTACAAGCCGCAGTTTGCCGTCCTGATTCGCGTCGATCATGAGAGACTGGAACAGGGACACCGTTGTTCGCGTCGAGACGGCCGTCGACACGAGGCCGATCGCGTCGCGCAGGCTGGATTGGCTACAGTCGATGATCATTCGCTTTTGGCTCGCTCCACGGAATCTCCAGTTGGCCGGCGGGGTTGAACGTCGCGATACCGCTAGGATCGGCGTTGCGCATGATACGTCCGTATACGCGCCTGTTCTCGTCGTTGGTCATCGCGTCTCGCGAGTAGGTCGCAAAAAGCGCCGTTCGCGTATCGCGCAGAGAATCGACTTCCTCGGCAATTGCCGGGTCGTTGCGCATCGCCTCTCGAAACTCGGTCGCGAGGTCTACATCGAGGTGATCGTCCAGATAAAGGTCGATCAGTTTCTTTGCAAATTCATTTGTCATACGTTTCTCTCCATGGCGGAGCCGAGCTTGTCCCTCAAAGCCCTTCTCCCACGATAAAGCCTAGACTTCAGCGCCGGTACAGAAATACCAAGCACATCCGCCGCTTCTCGGGCCGAAATCTCTTCAAGATCACACAAAATCAATGGCTCCCGGTAGTCCTGTGGCAAGTCCATTAGGGCTTGCCGCACGGCCAACCTCAATGCCGTTCGATCCTCTCCCGCACTATACGTCGCATCCGGTGGCAGTTCCAGTAACTGGTGCTGCCTCAGTTTATCGATGCATAAGTTTCTGGCAATCCGAAACAACCAAGTTCGGAAGGCCCCATCGGCTCGAAGATCGCCCGAGCGCTTGATTACTCGCAGAAACGTCTCCGCCGTGGCATCCTCGGCATCCGACCGATTGTTGAGCATGCGGTAGGTGTAGCGGAAAATCCGCTCCCCATACATCTCGTAAAGCTTTCCGACTGCCGACGAGTCTCCGCCAGCTAAGGCGTTTAACAGTCTCTTCTCGGCGGTTGAATCTTCCTGCAAATAGGTTCCTCTCCTTGGACGTCCATTCTAGCCAAAAAGCCGCAGGCGATGCGCCGATCAACGTAAAGTAAGGTAGAAAGGATCAGCCACCCATGAGTGAAGACCGCGAGCCTTTCGAGCCCGATGACTTTTCCGAGCCTCCGCCCTTCTTTCCCAGAGAGTTGGGTAGAGGTGGCTTCGGAGGCTCACCGGTGCCGGTTCGCATCGCTGCGACCTACTCGACGGAAGCGCACGACACGGTGCAGAGATTCGTTCAGCTGCAGGACGACGAGGGCAGGGATCTCACGATCTCGATCGGGCCGTTCGAAGCCATGGCGATCTCACTCGTGTTGGAGGGCACGACGCTCGATAGGCCCATGACCCACGACCTGCTCAAGATGGTCATAGAGCGCATGGGGGGAACCCTAGACCGCGTGCTCATCGACGATCTCTGGAACGCGACGTACTATGCGAAGCTCTACGTGAAGTCGAAGGGAAGTGAACTCGAGGTCGATTCGCGGCCGAGCGACGCCATCGCCCTTGCGGTACGCTTTGGATGCCCCATTTTCGTGCTGGATTCGATTTTGCAGGCGGCTCAGATGGACGACGAGTAGCCGCACGGGGTACGATTTACCGACCGAGCGACTCGGGGAGCAACACACAACGATATGGCAGTAAAGATTTTGGTCTGCGACGACGAACGGAGCATCGTTCGACTTATTCAAGTCAACCTCGAAAGGCAAGGCTGGGAGGTCGTGACTGCCTACGACGGCAAAGAGGGCCTCGAGAAGATCATGTCGGAGCAGCCCGACATCTGTGTCCTCGACGTCATGATGCCCTACATGGACGGCTTCGAGGTCCTTAAGAACCTCCGGCGCGAGCCATCTACGCAGAAGCTTCCCGTCGTCATGTTGACGGCGAAGGCGCAGGACAAGGACGTGTTAGAGGGCTACCACTACGGCGCCGACGTCTACCTCACAAAGCCGTTCAACCCGATGGAACTCGTTACGTTCATCAAGCGCATTATCGCGGGCGCAGACAGCGACGGCTCGAAGCGCTACGACATCGACTAATCACCCTCGGGGGTGAAACCCGCCTAGGCGTCTGCGGCGTTATAATCTATGTAGAGGGCGGATCGCCGCCCTAGCAAAAAGTAATGTCTAAGAAACGAAAAGTTTACGGCCTTTTAGGGTGGGCGGCCGCGTTAGCGGGCGTTGGGGCTGCGGCGGTCGCGATCGTTCGGATGCTCAAGGAGCAGTCAGCAAGTGTAGATGAAGCCATCGACGACCTGATCGACTTCTACAACGGCAAAGCCGACGAACTCGATCGCTTGGTCACAGAGACCGAAATCCGCGTCGCGAATTAGAGCCTAGTTCGACGTCGCCCTTGATTCATGCTATGTTGACGCTGAGCCTAACCGTCCGATAATACATATTATGTTGAGCTAAGCCGTCTCTACTAGGAGCCTCGTTGCTGCTTAGCCCTTTTCGTAACTTACCTTCTGGATGAGGTAGCGCCGTGTGCCGGCCGGCACTTCCACCTCGACGATGTCGCCCTCGTTGCAACCGACAAACGCGGAGCCCATCGGCGAATCGATCGACAGCAAGCCTTGTAATGGATCGGCCTCATATTGGCCCACGAGCGTTGTAGTCTTCTGCTTACCGGACTCTTGGTCCTCGTATGTAACGACGCTGCCCAGGTGAGCCCCGTTTGCGTCTGTGGGACGCTCGACGGTGCGAGAAACGTCGAGGATGTGCTCGATTTCGGCGATCCGGCCCTCCAATCGGCTCTGATTCAGTTTTGCCTCGTGATAGGCCGCATTTTCCTTAAGGTCGCCGTGCGACCTTGCCTCGCGAATCGCTGCCGTAACGGCTTGTCGCCGCGGGCCCTTGAGGTCTTCGAGCTCCGCAAGCAATTTCTCGCGGCCCGTTGGTGTCAATAAAAAGTCTTCGGCCATGGATTCGGATAAGTCTACTGGATACTACGCCCGTCTTATCCATAACCCGTGCCGAAGCTGTCCGTGATCATCGTCGCCTACAAGAGCGATGCGACTCTGGGGAAGTGCCTCTCTTCCCTACCCATCGACGCCGAGATCATTGTCGTCGACAATTCGCCGCCAACCACAATTGCGCGTGATGCAATCTACGTTGCCATGGAGCGAAACGAGGGCTTCGGGAGAGCGTGCAATGTCGGGTTAACCCGAGCGCAAGGCGAACTCGCGCTGATCCTAAACCCGGATGCGTGGGCCGACTCGCCGCAACACGTCGACAGGCTGGTCTCGGCTCTTGACGATCAAAGTGCAGTTGCGGTTGGCGGTCGCCTGATACTGCCGGACGGGTCGGTTCAATTATCTTGCGCAAGACGGTTGACCTTGTGGTCGGTTTTCTTGGAGCAGTCTTTGATAGAAAAAATAGTCAAGGGTTATTGGATCGATACATCCCAAGACAGCGCGCCTCGAATAGTGCCGCAGGTCACTGGAGCATGTTTCCTAATGAAACGGATAAATGGGCAGTTTTTGCGCTTCGATGAGCGTTTCTTTCTATATTGCGAAGATACGGAATTAATGCACCGCTTATCGAAGCTCGGCGACATAATTCATGTTCCCGGTGCCGTTTTTCATCATGAATTGGGGGCCAGCTCTGATACAAATCGTTGGTGGGCGGTGGCTTGCTACAACCGGGGAAAGGAGTTGTATTTCCGCATCCACCACGGCAAGCCGAGCGCGTGGCTCTGCTTGCTAATCAACCGACTCGGCGCGTTGCTGCGCCTTGCCATTTACGCAGCGGTAACGCTCGTTACGCTAGGATTAGCCGGTCGGTTCAGGAAGGGCTTCGCCACCTTCTGGAAGGTGCTTTTAGCGCCGCTAGACCCCTACAAGAATGCGCCGTGGTCGAGCCGTGAGCCATAATCTGAGCCCCCGTGTTCGATAATTTAACAGAAAAACTTACAGGCATCTTCGGACGAATGCGACGGCGGGGCCGCATTTCGGAAGGCGATTTCGACGACGCCATGCGCGAGGTGCGCATCGCCCTTCTCGAAGCCGACGTCAACCTCAAAGTCGTCAAAGAATTCATAACGCACGTCCGCGAAAAGGCGGTTGGCGAGCAGGTCTGGGAAAGCCTCAAGCCCGACGAGATGGTGATCAAGCTCGTGCGAGACGAGCTCGTCGAACTCTTAGGCGAGGAGCCCCCGAAATTCGCGTGGTCCCCTTCCCCGCCTACGGTCGTGCTCCTTTGCGGATTGCAGGGCTCAGGAAAAACGACCACAGCCGCTAAGCTCGCGCTTCGCCTGCAAAAAATGGGCAAGAAGCCGATGCTCGCAG
>JAICGT010000094.1 GCA_025922995.1 Fimbriimonadales bacterium | reverse complement strand
CCCGAGAATGGCGGCGGCAACTCTCAGAGCCGCGCCGAATGTCGAGGTCGTCGAGGCAGACGTTCTGAAAGCAGACCTAAAGGCGATTTTGGAGAGGCTGGAAGAGCCGAGAGCGGTCGTTTCGAACCTGCCGTACTACATCACGGCAGCCGTAGTTTCTCGGCTGTGCGAGGTCTCGGAATCGTTCGAGACTGCCGTCCTGATGATGCAGGAAGAGGTCGCCGCGAAGCTCCTTGCCCCGCCCGCTGATGCAAGGCGAGGATCGCTGACCGTCGCGGTGCAGCGTCATTTCCAGATCGAAAGCGTTTGTCAGGTGCCGCCCGTCGCGTTCAAGCCTCCGCCTAAGGTGCATAGCAGAGTTTTGAGGCTGCAATCGAAACGCCTCGGCGTCGACATTGATTTAGAGCGGCTCGTGCGAGCGGGTTTTCGTCAGCCTCGGAAGACGCTCGCCAACAATCTCGGAGACAAAGGCTTGGTCGAGAGCGCCGGTCTCAGCCCTTCTGTGCGTCCGCACCAGCTTCGAGAGGAAGATTGGGCTCGTTTGGCACAACTAAAGCGCAGCCCCACGAGTTGAAGCACAGTTCGCCCAGGTACGCGCCGGCGAGACTGCCTGCGATGAGAGCGCCCATGGAGACAAAGAACCCTGCGTAGCCTGCGATTGCGGCGATCACGTAGAGCGGCGACGCGATGATGCACACGCAGCCGGCAAGCACCGTCGCGTGATTCCAGCGGTCTTTGAACGAGGTTGGCGCCATAAGACGAAGCAGCTTGCGGGTGGTGCCCTGTGGGAAGTGGGCCACCGAAGATCGCAGACGCTCCTTATAGGCTGCGTTCCGCCGATGGCAGCCGTTAATCAGCGACCATCCTAATGCCAGTAACGCAGCAAAGCCGAATAACACCCAAAAAGGCGGCATTGAACAAATAGGATACCGGTATCCTTGCCTCAATGTTCCTCGACGAAGCGACGATCGACGTCCGTTCGGGCAAGGGTGGCGATGGCGCCTCCTCGTTTCGTCGCGAAAAGCACGTGCCTCGAGGCGGGCCGGACGGCGGCGACGGCGGCGACGGCGGCGACGTCATCGTGATCGCGGACCGACAGGTGGGGACTCTGCTACCGTTTCGGTACAAGCGCAAGTTCGTCGCCGCAAGCGGCGGCAACGGCGAGGGTCATAGCCGGTTCGGCAAGGACGGCAAGTCGATCAAGATTCCGGTTCCGATCGGCACGGTCATCAAGGACGCGGAGACCGGCGAGGTACTCGCGGACCTCGCCCACAAGGGAGCGCGATTCTTGGCTGCCAAGGGCGGCCGCGGCGGCCGAGGCAACTTGCATTTCGTCAGCAGCGTCAGGCAGGCGCCTACATTCGCGGAGAAGGGCGAGCCGGCCGAGGGCCGAAAGCTGTTGCTCGAATTGAAGCTTATGGCCGACGTAGGGCTCGTCGGGCTTCCGAACGCGGGGAAGTCGACTCTGATCTCCGCCGTCAGCGCAGCTAAGCCTAAAATCGCAGACTATCCGTTCACTACTCTCGAGCCGAATCTCGGCATCGCCGGCGTCGGAGACATCAGCTTCACGATCGCCGACCTGCCGGGCATGATCGAGGGAGCGTCCGAGGGCAAGGGCCTTGGGCACCGGTTCCTGAAGCATGCCGAGCGGACCCGCATCGTTTGCCACGTTGTCGAATGCGCGCCTGTCGACGAGAGCGACCCCGTAGAGAATTTTCGAGTTATCGCGCATGAGGTCGACGCATTCTCGGAGAACCTCCGCGACAAGCCGGTGGTGATCGTGATGAGCAAGATCGACCTGATCCCAAAGGACGCGCAAGACGAGCTCAGAGGAAAGCTCGAGGAGGCGTCCGGTCTCGAAGTGTTTCCCATTAGCGCCGTCGCACAGCAAGGGCTTGAACCGTTGCTGTTCCGACTTGCGGAAGCAGTCAAAGAGGCACCGGAGGAGCCCGAGATCGAGGTTATCGAGCCCGTTCCTGTCAACGCCGAACGCGACGCCTGGAAGATCAGGAAGGAGGAAGACGGCTACGCCGTAGAGGGCCGCCGCATCGAAAGGCTGATCGCCATGACCGACCTTCACAACGACGAAGCGCTTAGGATGCTCCATCGGAAGTTGCTGGGCATCGGCGTCATAGGCGAGCTGCAGGAGATGGGAGCCGAGGACGGCGACACCGTCCGAATCGGCGAGTTTGCCTTTGTCTACACGAGCGAAGAATGAGGCTCGGCATCCTTGGAGGCACGTTCGATCCGATTCACGTCGGACACTTGCGTCTCGGAATCGAAGCGCTGGAGCATCTCGAGCTGGATCGCCTCGTCTATGAAGTCGCGGCGGTGTCTCCATTCAAGTCGGCTGCTAGCGCGACGCCTGGGGAAGTTCGTGCGGAGATGGTTGCTGCGGCAATTCAGGGAATCGATCGTGCCGAGGTCGGCATCCAGGAACTCAAGCGCGACGGCCCGAGCTACACCGTCGACACGCTGGAAACCTATGGCCAAGCCGGTGTCGAACTCGTTTTGATCTTGGGATCGGACGCGCTCGCGGGTTTCGATCGTTGGAACGATCCGGAAGGAATCCTCGAGCGAGCCCGGCTCGCGACAGCGGGACGTCCGGGGTTCGGCGTGTCCGAAGCCATGCGAGTATTGCCTGCGGCGTGGCATAGTCTTATCGAGGTGTTCGACGCGCGGCCGATCGACCTGAGCGCCACGGAGATTAGGCAGAAGGTGCGCGCAGGGAAGTCGATTCGGTTCCTCACGCCTGATCCGGTTGTGCAAATCATCGCCGAGCGTCGTCTATATGTTTAACTTGGAGTCCAAAGACAAAGCAGAGTTTATTGGTGAAGTGGCTGAATCGATCAAAGCCGAGTCCACCGAAATTGTAGAAGTTAGGGAGAAGACCGTCATGATGGATTACATCGTGGTGTGCAGCGGGACTTCGGACGTGCATGTGCGTAGCATCGCCGACCGCATCGACGAAGAGATGCGCAAGCGTAAGCTCCGGGCGCGAGGCATCGAGGGCCGAGACAGCGGTTGGGTGCTGCTGGATTTCGGCGATGTCGTCGTGCACGTGATGCGCGAAGAGCAAAGGCAGTTTTACGACCTCGAGAGCCTGTGGAAGATGATGCCGAAGAGCGGAAGTGTGGAGGCGTAGCCTTTGGATCCGTTAGACGCCGTTTCCGAGGAGATTCAATCGCGGCTGCGAAAGGCTCGCATATTCGAGCAGCGGGGCGATGTTGCGGGCGCCGAAGCTCTCAGAAAGGAAATCCTCGAACAGCACCCGGACCATCCCGAAGCCGTCCTGATTCGGGCAGCGACTCACGAAGCTAAAGGCGAGCTCAAAGAAGCTCGCGACTTGCTGGCGGCGTTGATCGCCGCCGGAAACGCCAACGTTGCCGCAGAACGAAAACACGCCGAGTTGGTTCTGAAGGTCGCGGGTAGGGATCACCTCGTAAGCGCAGCTTTGACCGGAGATTTTTCGTCGATGATGAACCCGGAGGGAATCAAGCGAAATTCAGGGACGGCGGCTTTTTTCAGCATGCTGTTGCCGGGATTCGGCCAGTTTTATAACGGCGAGATGGTCAAGGGCATCATCTTCGCGGCGGCAGCCGTCTTTTTTTGGATAGGCTTGTTGAACTTCGGAATCGGTGAAAAAGAGGTCACCGAATGGTTTTGGCCATCGATGATCGGCCTCGCCGTGGTGTATCTTGTAGCCATACTCGATGCTGCAGTAGCGGCGGGAAGGTCCGGCCCGAGGATTCGTCCGGAAAGGCCGACGCCACCGGTCGACAAGCCGTTCGAGTAAATGGCACAAGCATGAGCGAACGCGAACAGTTGCCCGAAGTCCAGGCTCCGCCGCCGGTACGGCGGTCGGACGTCATCGAGGGCCGCTGGGAAAAGGCGATGACTTGGGCGATGCTCGGCGTTCTGGCGCTGATCATCGGCTTGCCGCTGTATTTCTACAACGAGAATTGGTTCCAATTCCTAAGCTTTAAGGGCCTCGACATTCGCCCGGTGTCTTATCCCTTCTTGGCCGTCGGCGCCCTGATGCTGCTCTATTCGGCTTCTCGGGTCGTCGGCGGTAAGAAGGTCAAGTCGTTTTTGTCGACTTGTCCCTATTGCGGCCACGACTCCGAGTTTGCCGAAGAGCCGATGACCGACTTCCTGTGCGAAGAGTGCGGCCGCCGCGTGCCGGTTCTCGATGGGAAAGTGCTGGATGTCACGGGCGTTCGCTGCGGCTTCTGCGGCTCGCTCAATTTCATGAGCGAGAAGACGAAAGTCCTCATTTGCGAGGATTGCGACCGCGAGATTCCTTTGCTCGATCCGAGCACCGGAGAAATGCGGCACGTTGCCAAGGGCTACGCACGCGTCGACGATACGACGGTTTACGACCTCGTATTGGTGAAGGTCGGCAGGGACAAGGAGCCACTCATTAACTCCTTGCAGCACATTCTCGCCATGACCCGGAACCAGGTCAAGGACTTGCTCGACAACCTCCCCGCGACTCTCGTCAAGGGCGTCAATCGCAGGAAAGGCGAAATGCTGCGCGCGCAGATCGAAGCGAACGAAGGCGAGACCGAGCTGCGTGCGGTCGAGCAAAAGTAGGAAAGGCCGTCGGCCGCAAATTGCGATCGAGCGGCCCCCCAACTGAGCGTCGACTGTTCCCCGAAGGTTACTTCTTGAAGCGTCGTCGCAACAGCATCGCTAATCCGATGCCCAATCCGACAATGGCGGAGGGCTCCGGTACTGGCGCGGGCGCAGCGCCGATTCGGTTCTGGCGAACATCCATGATTTCCCCGGTGCTCGACAGCGTGACCTTGCTCAGAACCTCACCCTCGGTTCCGTAGATCCTAAACCAGTTGGAGCCGCCGGCCGAGATGGCAAAGGTGCCTGTTGCTTCTACGCTGCTTCCCACGTAGAGGTCTATCGTAAGATCGCCACTGGTTTTTGCGTTGACGTCGAACTGGTAAGCGATGATGCCCAAAGCGGGATCGGTCATCGCGGTCGTCAGCATGGTGAACGTGCCGTCGAGAGCGGTGACTCGAGCCTGTCCGCCCGGAGGCGTCGTTAGGTCTTCGCCGGCTTCGAAAAAGTCGACTAGCACGCGCGATTCGTTGAGAATGCCCTGTACGAGCGATCCACTGGCGATCAACCCCGGCTCGTTGAAGAGAACGTTTTCCGTGCCGGGCAAGCTTCCCGGTGTCGGATCAATGACGAGAATGGCTTGTGAGCTAGCCGCTGCGACGGCTAATCCTCCTACCAACAGTATTTTATTCATTCAGACGAAACCCCCTAAGGTTGTAATTGTCGCGAGCCTCGCCCCTGCGGATGGGTTCGAGCCCCGCTACTGCGGTCGGTCGAGGCTGTTAGGCTTGCGTATTAGCTTCGACCAATAGCTTATTGTCGTTTGTTCCGCAAAATGTCCCACTAATCTTTACTTTTCTTGAGAACGTTACTTTCGTTCGCTTCGGTTCGAGTCGGTAAGATGCCTGCCATGCCCGCAACACCTCAGGAAATCGCCAGCGCGCAAAAGTGGCTAGACGAACACGAATCCGACCTCCTCGACGACTTGAGACAGATGCTTCGCATCGAAAGCCTTGAATCCGATGCCGTTCCGAACGGTCCGTTTGGGCAAGGCTGCCGAGAAGCTCTCGACTTCGCGCT
>JAICGT010000093.1 GCA_025922995.1 Fimbriimonadales bacterium | reverse complement strand
TAATGGACTCGGAAATTGCAGATGCCTTTGCCGAAGACGGCTACTACGTCGCTCGCGGCGTCTTCTCGCCGCAACAAGTCGCCGACCTGGAAACCGATTTCGACCGAATCGTCGACCAAGTAATAGCAAGTGGCGAGCAAATAAACGCAACATGGTCGGGTCCTGAAATGGACCGAATTTCGGCGAAAGATGCCATCGTCTTGCACACGCACAACGTGCAACAATACTCGGCACGCTGGATGCAGGCATTTCTGAATCCACAATTCTTGAGAGTCGCGACGGCAATTCTCGGCGAAGACATCGTTCTGCACCACTCCAAGCTTTTCCAAAAGCCTGCTGAGCAAGGTGCGCCGTTTCCGATGCATCAGGATTGGACCTACTTCCCGACGGAAAAAGACTCCATGATCGCCGCGATTATCCACGTGAGCCGCGCCGATGACGCGATGGGATGCCTCCGCGTTTATCCCGGCAGTCACAAACTCGGCAGAGTCGATGGTTCGTCGGGCCAAACGGAGTCACAGCTCCTAAACGAATACCCGATCGAAAACGCCACGCCGCTCGAAGCCGAGCCGGGCGATGTGGTGTTCTTCCACTACTTCACCTTGCACGGCTCCATGCCGAATCGCTCGTCGGAAGTCCGCAAAACGGTGTTGATTCAAATGCACGCCGGCGACGATCGGGTAGAAGAAGGCAACCCGCATCCGAACGAGCGTTTGGTGTTAAGCGGCTGGAACCACTTCGCCACGCGAGGGCTCGCCGGCGCTGGAAAGTAGCCGGCAGGAAGTCTCGTCCCGCTGTCGAAGCTAAAGGAATGCTCGCGGCCCTCATCGCTGCCGCGATGCTTCAAACGCCATTGGAAGCATCGATCGACTCGAACCGCATGATCGCGGATATACGCAAACTCGCCTCGTTCACGACGCGGAATACGAACTCGCCGACGTTGAACGAAGCCGCCGAATGGCTCGCCGCGCAATACCGCGCGATACCCGGGATGCAGGTCGAACTCATGAAGTTCAAGGTCGAAGCATCGGCCAGAATCTCCGAAGCGAAGGAAGTTGTCCAAGTGGTGGCGACTCTCCCCGGTGAAGACGACCGACGCATTATCATCGGCGGGCACCTTGATTCGCTGAACTTGAGCGTAGACGCCAAAACCGGCGCCGCCCCCGGCGCCAACGACGATGCCAGCGGCACCGTTGTCGCTCTGGAAGTCGCGCGGGCGATGGCATCCAGAAAATGGAAGCACACTCTCGTATTCGTCGGATGGACGGGCGAAGAACAAGGTCTGCTCGGCTCACGGGCCATGGCCGAAAAAGCGAAGGCCGAAGGCTGGAAAATCGACGCCGTCCTCTCAAACGACACCGTCGGCTCGCCGGTCAACAAAGCGGGCCAGCGCAACGACAAGCAGGTCCGCGTGTTCAGCGAGGATGTTCCCGAGCATGAGAGCCGCGAGTTGGCTAGGTACATCGCCTGGCTCACGAAAGATAAGCCGTTCGGAGTAAAGCTCGTCTTCCGTCGAGATCGCTTCGGCCGCGGTGGAGATCACACGCCGTTCAACCAAAACGGCTTCAACGCCGTGCGGTTTGTGGAAGTGCACGAAGAGTACACCCGGCAGCATACGCCGGACGACCTGCCTGAATTCGTCGACCCCGCCTACGTGTCGAACGTCGCGAAGGTCAACCTTCTCGTCATGACGTCTCTTGCCAACGCCGGGACGCCACCCACAAACGTCCGCATCGACCGGCGACAGGGCCACGACACGACGGTTACCTGGCGCGGTGTCGAAGGCGAGTCGTACACGATTTACTGGCGAGACACGACGAGTCCACTCTGGCAGGGCTCGAAGGACGTCGGAGCGGTTTCTCGAGCGACGATCGAGAAGGTCAACAAAGACGACCACATTTTCGCGGTCGGGGCCGTCGGCGGCATTCCCGTCGAGGCTCAGTAGCGGAAACACCGGCTGCGGGATATGGCATGATGTCTGCGATGCAGATCGCCGTGTACCCGGGCAGTTTCGACCCGCCGACCAACGGCCATGTCGACATCATGCGACGGGCTGCGGCGCGGTTCGACCGCCTCATCGTCGGCGTCGGCGTAAACTCGGCAAAAACCGAATTGTTCAGCGTAAGCGACCGGGTCGATATGCTAAGGGCCGAGGCGAAAACCTTGAGCAATGTTGAGATCGAGGTATTCGAGGGCTTGCTCGTGGAGTTTGTGAAACAACGAAATGCGACCGTAGTCGTACGGGGCCTAAGGGCGATGAGCGACTTCGAGAGTGAGTTCCAGGTTGCCCTCGCGAATCGCGAGCTTGCGCCGGAAATCGAAACGATGTTCCTGATGACAAGCGCAGAGCACATGTTTGTTTCGTCCAGTATTGTAAAGGAGATCGCAGCGCTCGGCGGGCCCATTGCGGGCTTCGTGTCTCCGGAGGTGGCGCAACGCCTCCAAGCTAAGCACAGTAGGTAAGTAAAAGCGTGGAAATTGTACAAGACTTGGATCAATTGAAGGAGCACCTAGAGGACACAAAGCAGTTCCTCGGCGTGACGTTCGGCCTCGACAAGGCGGAGTGCATCACCTTGATCCATAGGGTCAACAAGATGCTGCCCGAACAGGTGAAGGAAGCGGTGGCGATCACCCGAGACTCGGAGCGGATCGTCGCCGGCGCGCGGGAAGACGCGGACAAGACGGTCGAGCGCGCCGAAGCCGAAGCCGAGCGCCTGCGCGACGAAGCTCGCCGACAGGCCGAGCAAATCGTCGAACTCGCCAAAAAGGAACGCGAGCAATTGCTGCAGGAAAGCGAGATTTTCAAGCTGGCGAAAGTGCAGGCCGAGAAACTGAAGTCGGAAGCGGAAGCGGATGCGGCGAAAGTCAAACGCGGCGCCGAAGATTACGCCTTGCACGTGCTGTTTCAACTCGAAAACGTAGTCGGGAAGGTCGCGGGCACCATCGAACGCGGCCGCAGCGAGCTGCAGAAGCCGGGTCTCAATCCACCCACCGACGCCGCACCGAAGTCCAAGTAGGCGGGGTCGGTTCGGTAGACTCGAAGGCGTCGCGCCCGTCCCCTATGAAACGTCCCAAGCTTGTCGACCTCAACGACGCCGTCCAGCATCCTGGGCGGGTAGTCGAATTTGCCGTCGAGACCGGGCTTGAAGAAGAGGAAGACGTCGATCTCCTAAGGCCCATAACGGGTCGGCTCGAAGCAGTTAGCACCGGCAACGTGCTGTTCGTGAAGGGCAAGCTCGATGCAGAGCTCGTTCTTGAGTGCTCACGTTGCCTCAAGCCCGTCGAAGTGCGCATCTCCGTCCTCGTCCACGAGGAGTTCGACGTCGAAGGCGTTCCCGCCGGATTCGGCAATCGGCAGCACGCAGAAGTCACCGAAGAGGGCGAAGCCTATCCGCTCTTCGACGGCAATCAACTGCGATGGGAGGACTTGGTAAGACAGAGCTTATGGCTGTCGATGCCGGCGCGAACGATTTGCAAAGACGATTGCCCAGGAATTGAAGACTACCAGCCGCCGGACGACGGCGGTCGACCCGAACTTGCCGCGCTTGCGCAATTATTGGATGATGAAGAGGGCGAAAGTTGAGAATCGCTCTCGATGCAATGGGAGGCGACTATGCGCCGAGGGAGATTGTCGCCGGAGCCGTGGCGGCCGCACCGGAAGTCCATGGAAAGATCCTATTGATCGGCCGTCGTGACGCGATTGAGGCTGTTCATCCCGGCGCGATGCCCCAGCAGATCGAAATCGTAGAGGCGTCGGAAGTTGTCGAAATGGACGACGAACCCGTAAGCGCTGTGCGCCGAAAGAAAAACTCCTCACTGGTCATGGGCGCAACGCTGGTAAAGAACGGCGAAGCCGACGCTTTTATATCCGCCGGCAATACAGGAGCCGTCACCGCCGCCGCGCATCTGTTGTGGAAGACGATCCCGAACATCGCGCGTCCCGCAATTGCCACGGTTATCCCCAGCAGGACCGGCTGCTTCGTTTTGCTGGACAGCGGTGCTACGGTCGATGCTGAGCCACATCACCTGTACGAGTTTGCCATTATGGGTTCCGTTTATGCCGAGTCGGTACTGAGGATCAAGTCTCCCAGAATCGGCCTGCTAAACATTGGCGAGGAGCCGACCAAAGGAAATGCGCTGACGAAAGCCACCTACAAACTTCTACAAGGAATGCCCAACTTTGTTGGAAACGTCGAGGGCAAGTACGTCTTCGACGGCGGCGTCGACGTGGTTGTTTGCGACGCGTTTGTCGGCAACGTGTTGCTCAAGACAGCTCAAGGTCTTGGCGCTTTTGTAATCGAGATGTTCAGAGACTCTGCCCCGAAGCATTTTATCGCGCGACTACCCCTTCTTCTTCTGAAACGCGGCATTAACCGGATGCGAAAGCGAATGGACTATGCGGAATACGGCGGAGCGCCGCTGCTTGGTGTGGATGGAATATGCTTTATTTGCCACGGCCACAGCAATGCAAAAGCCATCAAAAACGCAATTATTCTTGCGCAAAGGGGCCACGACATGCATCTCGTATCAAAGATTATCGAGCAGGCGGCGCGCACCAAGACGGGAGAGCAATTTGGAGCCTAAACGCGGCGCCGCGATTCGCAGTATCGGAATGAGCGTCGCCGAACGCGTGCTCAACAATGCCGATCTCGAAAAAATGGTCGACACATCGGACGAATGGATCGTCTCCCGAACCGGCATCTCGGAGAGGCGAATTTCCGAATCCGACCAAGGAGCGTCTTATTTCGGACAGCGCGCCGCCTGCCAAGCGCTCGAACGTGCAGGAGTTCGCGCCGCCGACGTAGATGCAGTGATTGTTACAAGCGTGACCGGTGACCAGATTTTCCCATCGACGTCGTGCCTTATTCAGTCGGCGATCGGCGCAAGCAACTCAGCAGCCTTCGACGTCGGAGCCGCGTGCGCGGGCTTCATTTATGGCCTCGAGGTCGCCACGTCGATGATCAAATGCGGAACTTTCGACAATGCCCTTGTCGTCGGCGTAGACGTACTTACCAAGTTCGTCGACTGGACAGACCGATCGACGTGTATTTTGTTCGGCGACGGCGGCGGAGCCGTCTACATGGAGGCTTCCGACGACGAACGCGGCGTACTCGCAAGCGTCCTCAAAGCCGACGGCGGCGGAGCGCGGCACATTCACATGAAAGCCGGCGGCACTCTCAATCCCGCATCGCGACCCCTTCAAGAAGGCGTAACTCCTTACCTATTCATGGCCGGCCAAGAAGTTTATCGGTTTGCTGTGAAAGCCATGGAAGATAGCTGTAAATCAGTCCTAGCAAAGGCGGGAATGTCAATTGACAACGTCGATTTGTTCGTGCCTCATCAGGCAAATCTTCGCATCATCACCGCCGCATCCGACAGATTGGGACTTTCGAGAGACAAGGTTTTTGTCAACGTCCACAAATACGGAAACATGAGCGCGGGAAGCATACCAGTGGGGCTCTGCGAAGCGGAAGCGGAGGGACGTCTCAAGGTCGGTGACCTCGTGATGACCGTCGGCTTTGGCGCGGGTCTCGTCTGGGGCGCAAATCTTATTCGCTGGTAAATGGTGCAAAACGAAGGCAAAATTTCTCTTACGCGCTACCGCAAGGTTGGGTTTGTCATCGCATGCTGCCTGATAGCGGTCGTAGCTTTCGTGTTAATCGTGCCTTT
>JAICGT010000092.1 GCA_025922995.1 Fimbriimonadales bacterium | reverse complement strand
GCACGGGACCCGTCTGCTTGTAGGAGATGCGCATGCGGACCGTCTGAGTGCCGGCTTGGACGAACTGGGCGGCACCGCTAACAGGAATGTTGACAACGGTGTCGCCGGTTGTTGTCGCGCCAGTATTCACAACGACCCACTGGCCGGTGCTGAAGTTATAGGCTTCGGCCGTTCTAGACAGAGCGGTCGATGTTGCGTGGCCCTCGATTCGAATGCTCATCGACGACGGTGACGCCGTGGGAGACGTACCGTCGATCGTCAACCGAATCGGAGCCTGGGAGGATGAAAGCACCACCCCCGGCCGAATCTGCAGTCTCGAATCGTCGCTGAACAGCAGGTCCTCGGTATCGCCCATGAGGACAGAGCCGGGGCTCAAGCTGAAGCTCGACGGCTGTACCTGCGGACTGCTGGGCACTCGCGAGATGGCTGCGATCGATTGCCGCGTCCCTGGGCGGAACAGGGAGTTACCGACCTTCGAACTCATCGGAGCGACGTTGGTGTCGAACCGGAAGTTGTACAAGGTGTACCACTTCAGTGAGTTGGCGTTCGGGTCCGTCGCGTACGTGTCGGTGCTCCAGGTGATCGCGCCGTTGGCTACGACGGCTCTCCAGTCGTTGGCGGCGTTCGTATCTGTGTCGTGGAAGCCGATATTCGAGAGAACCGCGCCATCCGGGAGGGGCACGCTGAACGTGCGCGCCTCGCGGTTAGAGGTGTGATTCTGGACAGCGTACTCGTAATGGTAGTTCCCGCCACCCATGTCGGTGACTTCGACTGCGACTAAGATGTCGCCTTCATCGTTCGGCTCCGCGATGGGCGCAGGTTGAATGTCGCCCCACGTCTGCACACGAACGCCCTGCGTCTGGTTAGCCGTGGGCGAGAAGTTGAACTTCTGTTGGCCGGCGCTCCAAAGTGGATTCACGGGGCGCCACGCTGCGTTATTGTAACGGTCGATGTCGTTCTCAGAAACATAGTACGCCTCGTAGAAGTACTGCGAGTTGGTCGTCAGCAGGTCCTGATCCAGGACTTGCAGGCGGTGATCCACGGGCGACAGGCCGCTCGTGCTAAAGCGCTCGACGCAGTCGTTCTGGAAGTTGGCAAAGTACGAGCCGGTGCATTCCCAGCGTCCGGTAAAGACGTTGACCTCGTTGCGAGGACCGAGCCAGTTGCGGCTTGCGTTCAAGCTAGATCCATAGGTGTCGGAACAGTTGAGGCCCAGTTGGTTACCACCCAGGGGCGGTTGTTGGCAGGATCCGCAGCCGTTGGAGTTCGTGGAAAGAAATCCATGCTTCACCCAGCCGATGCCGATCTGCTCGAACCGAGTTCCCGCGCCCGCGACGGTGCGAAGTCTATAGAAATTTTGGGCAATCACAGGATGACGCTCATCCATCTGCGCAAACCAGTTGACGTTGTCCTGTGTAATCGTAGAAACGTTACAGGATGTCGTGGCCAGACCGAGGCCGCTCGTACCGTTCGGGAATACGCCGATACGACCATATGATGCGCAGTCGCCCAAGTTGAAAAGCATCACGTCGCCATTGACTCCGCCGCCGCCATCGTTTCCAGAGGGACGAGCAATCGGTTTATCGTTTCGATCGCCGGACACAAAGGCCGTCGATGAGCCGACGGTAACGGCGCCGATGACCTGACCGGCGAGGTCGGGTCTACCGAGCTTTTTGGCTCCGCGCTCATTGATGATCATGTCCGCGTAACCGAAAAGAATGGTCTCTTCGTTGCGGTCGAACATGACTTTGATATGCGACAAATCGAAGTAAGCGGGCGCATCTGCACTCGAAGCGATAAAAAGGTTGTCGTGCGTGCCCGTCTCGCGGAACACGATCTTAAAGTTCTGCGCAGATAGGTTTCCGCCCCTGCCCTTCAAATCGAATCCGCCCTGAACCGACACACCGCCGGAATTCCAATGGCGATAGGCTCCACCGAGAACGGTGAATTCGAGGTCCGAAGAATTGCTGATCGCGAAACCAACGGCTTCTTCCATATCGCCCCGAGGCGTTGCGGTCTGATTAAGATTGACCAGGTTGAGCTGACAACCTTGGATAATCTGGCGGAATAAGGAGACGGTGACGGTGCCGTTTTGCACGCGCCAGGTCTGCTCCGCAGCGACCGCGGAGGCCGCGGCAGCTATTAAGCCCACAGCCAGGATCGGCGCTAACGCGGTCCGAGTGTTCAATTGCATGTATTCCTCCTTCGAAGGCTCCGGCGCATGCCCATCGCACTCCGATAGATTGCGGGCAGCGAACCTGTTTGGCCCGCTTTCCCGCCTGTTAGTCCATCATATTACGCTTAAACGTGCGCAAAAGAGCGGACTTTCTAGGGATTACTCAGAGAAAAAGCTAAAACTGATCCTCATCCGGCTCTTCGGGCGAAAGTGCGGGCTCGACAGCAACAGTCTTCGAATTACCCCAATTGGCGATTTTCTCTTTAAGGTCGATTCCAAGTACCTGCTGAATGCCTTCGAGGGTCCCGGCAGCCTTCAATGGAAGATTGTCTTTCCCTTCGCCGCCTGCGATAAAGGCGACTTTTTCGATGGGCGTGTCGCCGATGACGTCTGTAATCGCGCCGATGACCTTGTCGAGTTTTTGCAACACGAAAATTTCTCGCGCGCTCGGCCCCGCCTTTGCCCAGCTAGCGGCAAGCTTCGCGAGCACTTCGGCTCTTGCCTTGCCGTCCTGGACGATTGGCGCGGCGTCTGCCTTTGCGCCCGCTTCAGCCTCTTGGCACGCGGCTTTTGCCGGAGCAATGACATCGGCTTCGAGTTGTCGCCGAACCTGCTCCACCCGCGCCTTCTGAACTTCGACTTCGGCTATCGCCTGCGCGAGCGCTGCGGCGACGGTCGCTTTTTCTTCGGCAACGACCGCATCCCGCTTCGTTAGCGCGTCGGTCAGGCGCTTCTGAGCGTCGGCTTTTACCACGTCGATTTGCGCGGAGATCTGCGCGGTGACCTCGCGTTGCCGGTTTTCTGCCGATCTAATCGCGGCTTCGGCCGTAGCCCTTGCTTCCGCGATCTTCGCGATGCGCAGGACCTCCGCAGTCTGCTTGCGACCGATTGAATCCAAATACTTCACGTCGTCCGATACGTTCTGAATCTTCAGCGTATCGACAACCAAGCCAAGAGCGGTCATGTCATGCTCGACCTCGTGGACGAGCCTCTCGGCGAACAGCAGTTTGTCTTCGTTCACCTGCTCCGGCGTCAGTGTCGACAGCACGCCGCGAAGCGAGCCTTCGAGCGTTGCTTTGGCGATCGACATAATCTCTTCGCGAGACTTGCCGAGAAACCTTTCGATGGCATTGTTCAAAACCGGCTCGTGGCCGGCGACTTTGACGTTGGCTACGCCCTGCACGGTTAGCGGAACACCGCCCTTCGAGTAGGCGTTTACCGCCGACACGTCGATGATCATGTTCGTCAGGTCCATTTTGTCGACGCGCTCGATCAAGGGCTTTCGGATGCCGCGATCGCCCTTGACGATGCGATATCCCACGGACTTATTGCCGACCCTCCTGCGGGTTCCCGAAAAGATCAGGACCTCGTTCGGCTGACAAATCTGCACCAAACGAATGATCGTGATCAGCAGGGCAATGCCTGCCGCTACCAGGACACCAATTGCAATAGCGAGAATATCCATGCTTAGGCTCCTTGCTCCTCTGCCGATTTGCCCGACAGCGCCTTCGGAACGTCGATCCCAGTTGTCTTGGCTACCGCGTCGAACACGGAGGCAAGCATCTGCGGATAGGCCGCGACATACGCAGCCAGCGTCTTCCCATCGCCGCTATCCATGATGCTGAGGTTTTGAATCTTCACCTTGCCGACACCTTCCGAGGCCGCCCGCAGTATCTTTTCGATGTCCTCGATCAACAAGATGCTAACGGCGTTATCGCCTGCCTGGCCCCACGCATCGTGCAGCAAGTCGAGCGCTTCGCTAACCGCTTGGCCCTTCTCACGTATTGACGCCGCATCGCCCTGGGCTCGAAATTCTCTCGCCACCCTTTGAGCATCCGCCGGCAGGACCTTGTCGGCTTCCAATCGAATGCCCTCCAACTCGGCGCGAACTTTCTGCAACTCCTGCTCAGCCACAGCTCTCGCCTCTCTGGCGGCGGCTGTCGTACGCTCTTCTTCCGAGCGCACCTGTGCTTCGAGTTCTGCCTGGATGCGACGAAGGTCGTTTGTCAGCTTCGCCAATTCAGCGTCGACGTTCGATGCGACCACCTTCGCACGGCCAAGTGCGTCGGCTTCGACCTGCTCGGCTTCGCGGTGAGCGTCGCTTTCGGCGATCTCGGCGTCTCGAATGACGTTGGCGATCTCGGACCTGCCGATCGAGTCTAGGTACTTGACGTCGTCCGCAACATGCTGAATCTTCAGCGTGTCGAGGTGGATGCCCAGCTTGTTCAAGTCGTCCGCCGACTCCTGGCTCAACTCGCCGGCGAATTTGAGACGGTCCTCGTTGACCTCCTCGGGCGTTAGCTTTGCCAAAACACCGCGAAGATGACCCTCGAGAGTCTCCTTCGCGACCCTGCGAATCTCTTCAGGATTTCTGCCGAGAAATCGCTCGATGGCGTTTCCGATCAGTCGCGGGTCGCTCGAAATCTTTACGTTTGCAATCGCGTCCACGATGAGCGGAATGCCGCCCTTCGAGTATGCGCCGCGGACGTGGATCGGAACCTCCATGATATTGAGGCTCATGCGGCTCACTTTTTCGATAAAGGGCCTTCGCCAGCCGCGTCCTCCGAACACCGTTCGAAAACCGCGTTCGGTTCCGTCAGGCATTCTTTGCCTACCACCGCCAGAAAAAATCAAGACCTGGTTTGGCGTGCATATGTACAGGAATCTGCGAACAAACCAAATGCCGATTAGCAGCGCCAGGCCCAAGGTGAGCCCGCCGGCGACTGCCCAGCCTGCCGTTCCCCAACTCTGTATGGCTTCCATCAATGCTTTCATGTTGTGCTCTCCTCAAGCATAGCAGTAAGCGAAACGATGTTCGCCTTGCCCTCATCTATCGAAACGACAAGCGCCCGATCACCGGGATTCAACGCCAGCGATTCCTGGGTAAAGGCCGTCATGTCGACCAGTTCTCCTTTGACATCGAGCCGAATTTTCCCTTCCCTGTCCGGCCCGACACCGACAAGCACTCGCGCTTCCTTGCCCACCAGATGCTCCTCTTTCACTCCGCCGTCGGACTCTCGCTGATTAATCGCCTTCATCGCCCAATGCGTGACAAATCCAGCCAAAACTCCAGTAACGAGCGATACGATTGCGATGATCGGCTCGACTGTCGAAGTGAAGTTTGTCAACAGCAGGCCGACTGCGCCGAACGTCGCGGCGAAATAGGTCCAAAAGCGCAGGCTCAGGAACGGCAGATACAAATCCGAGTGCACGCCCTCATGTCCGCCGATGTCGTCGAAGTCGGTGTCGCCGAAATGAGTATCGCCTCCGAAGTGCGAGTCGTGCTCCCCACCCAGCAATGCCGAAGCCGCAACAAGGATTCCCCCTGCGATGGCTGACAAGATATATGCGACTAACAATGGTTTACCCCAGGCTGGAGTATGCCTCACCTGCCTTGGCAAGTGTTACGACGACGCCCGGATTCAGGTTGCGGACGCGAACGTTACAGCGGGCTGATCGCGTCAATTTATCGCACAAAGCCATTCTTCAATAGGAG
>JAICGT010000091.1 GCA_025922995.1 Fimbriimonadales bacterium | reverse complement strand
GCGCGGGTCCTCGGGCTCCGACGGCTTCATGCGGGCCTGGGTCAACGGCGTGAAGAAGCTCGACCACAGCGGACCGACGGAAAGTGCACCCTGGCGAATATGGCCGTGCGACGGGCGAACAGGCTTAACGAACCGCCAATAAACAATCGCCCCAAATTGGTTTACCTTTGACCGTTTCGTGACACAAGTATTGACCGCGTGTTTCGGATGCCGGATGTCGGATGTCGGTTATCGGTAATCGCCGAAGGCATTTCTACAGGGTAGCCGCTATCTGCCGGCCTCACAGGATGTCGGATGTCGGTTATCGGTAATCGCTCACGCCGGCGCCGCTCATTTGTTAAGGTGGAAAAAATGACGAAGTTTAAAACGAAAAATGAGATGAATCGATGAATCCTGCCTCAAATCAGCCAAGACTGCTCACAAATCGGCACGCGGTCGCTAGTATTCCAAACAACGCAGCGCGAGGCGGCATTGTTCGAAAGAGTCGACGTCGGCGCCCCTCGGGCCGCGTTTTCAGCCAATTGCGGGTTGCATTCGACAGCCCGCCTGCGGGAGTATTAACGGCGTTATGAGGAAAGTGCTTATTCTTGGGGCGATCCTGCCTATCACCGCAGTCGCCCAGGTTATCGATACATTCGAAAACGGCGTCAATATCGGCTCCTGGAGTTTCGGAACCGGAGGCGGCGGCATTGTCAACACCGGCGGTAACCCGGGCGCCTATTGGCGCGAGGGCCAAATCGATTCGTTCGCTCCGCAGGCGCGCACCGAATGGGGCAGTTCCAGTCCGTTCGTCGGCGATTATCGAGGAAACGGCGTCTCGCAGATATCAGTCGACTTCCAGCTTTATCATGTCGATTTTTCCGCCGCAGAAAGACCGCTGACACTTCTGCTTGTCGAAGACAACGGAACGCCGAACGACTTCGATGACGACTGGGGCGCATTTGTGAAGCACACCGAGTTCGTGCCGCAGGTCGGCGAAGGATGGAAGAGCTTCACGTTCGACTTCGATTCGAACTCGGCGATTTTGCCGACGGGCTGGCTGACGGTTCCATTCGGTCCCAACTCCCCGCAGAACCCCGATTGGAACTCACTGATCACCGACGTGGACCAACTGCGATTTTTCTGGGGCGATCCCGAGCTCTTCTACATTTTCCAGATGTTCGATATCGGCATGGACAACGTCGCCATAAACGCAGTCCCGGAACCCGGAACGCTGGCGGCTCTGGGCGTCGGAATGGCTGTGCTTCTTTTGCGCCGCAGGCTGTAACGTTGCTGAACGGCGAGCCGTGGTCGTTGCCGAGCGGCGATGCGGCTACAATCCTCGCCGTGAAGCCTAACTGGTCGCAAGACACGATCTGCCAACACCTCGGCGAGGATTACCGATGGGGCTCCGTCGTCCCCCCGATTTACCAGACGTCGCTGTTCGTTTTCGACACCGTTGATGCGCTGCAAAAGCGCATCATGGACAACGACTACTCGCTGCCCGACAGCCAGTACGTCTACACCCGTGACGGCAACCCGACAACATCGATCACCGAGCAAAAAATAGCGGCGCTGGAGGGAACGGAAAAATGCCGACTCGTCGGCAGCGGAATGGCGGCGATCTCCGCGGCGATCCTTGCCTGTACCCAAGCCGGCGGCCATGTAATCGCAACCAACGCGAGTTACATGCCCACAAAATCGCTGCTTGAAACGTTCCTCTCGCGTTTCGGAATCGAAACTTCGTTTGTTGACGGCCGTGATTTAGATGCGGTTAAAGCCGCCGTAAAACCGAATACAACGCTGATTTATATGGAATCACCCGGAACATTTATGTTCCACATCCAAGACATCCGCGCGATAGTGCAAATCGCACAAGAAATAGGACTATCGACGGTAATAGACAACAGCTATTGCTCACCGATTTTCCAACAGCCCGCGAAATTCGGGGTCGACTACGTGGTGCACAGTGCCACGAAATACTTGGGCGGCCACAGCGACATCATCGCCGGCGCGATCTGTGGGTCGAGCGAGCGAATGGCAAGACTCATCCCAGCCGAGGGCATGCTCCTCGGCGCGGTAATCGACCCGTTCGCCGCCTGGCTGATGATGCGCTCGATTCGCACGCTGCCGCTCCGAATGGAAAGGCATGAGCAATCGGCGACTAAAATCGCCACCTGGCTGCAGCGGCACCCCATGGTCGAGGAGGTTTTCTACCCGGGTCTACCGACCCATGAAAAATACGACCTGCACCGCTCGCAGGCAACAGGCGCAAGCGGCCTCCTATCGTTTCGACCGACGTTTGCCGACGACCGCGACGCGGTCTGCCGCTTCGCCGAAAGCCTGCGATTGTTCCAAATCGGCATCAGCTGGGGCGGTCACGAAAGCCTAGTCGCTCCAATCATCGCGAAGGAGACAGGCGACCGCTGGATCGTCCGGCTGTCGGTGGGCCTGGAAGGGGTCGATGACCTCATCGAAGACCTCGATAGCAGCCTGGGCACAAAAAAAGCTCCCCCGGCTAGCGGGGGAGAGTTGCCTGCCTGACGTGTGGTCAGTTAAAAACCGTTTGGTTCGAGGCGCCGACCACATTCCGCCACTCCTCGTACAGGAGGTTAGTATCAGTTCTTGAAAAGTATAGCCCGTTCCTGCACAAAAGTTCGATAAACTCGTATAAGTGCCAGGGTGAATTTTGCACGGAACGTGGCTGGGATAACATGGGGCCCATGGCATCTCTCTGTCAACGCTCGGCGTCCGCCCTCATCGTCGTCGACCTGCAGGATTCGTTCCTCGCGCCGATCAGCGAAAAAGAGGCCGTCCTGCGCCGCAGCCGATTCCTCATCGAAATCGCACGGCTGCTCGGAGTTCCGGTGCTCGCAACCGAACAGTACGCCTCACGCATGGGACGCACGAACGCATCAATCCGCGAGGCGCTCGGCGATTCGCCGACGATGGACAAGCTCTGCTTTTCCAGTTGCCGCAACCAAGACTTCTGGGAAGCCTGGGATTCGCTCGGCAAGAGCCAGGCTGTGATCGTCGGGATCGAGACCCACATCTGCGTCAACCAAACCGCACAGGACCTGCTCACCCGGGGCTACGAAGTCTTTGTTTGCGAAGATGCAACAGGTAGCCGACTGAACGCCCACGAAGGAGCGCTAAAGCGCCTCCGCCACGAGGGAGCGGTGGTCACCCACACCGAGTCCGTCGCATACGAATGGCTCGGAGAAGCCGGCACCCCGGAGTTCAAGCAAGCCCTCGAGATTGTTAAGCGATACGCGTAATCCAGCCGAGCCCCCACGAGTATAATGAGACCCCCGTGGGGGTATAGCTCAGCTGGGAGAGCGCCTGCTTTGCAAGCAGGATGTCAGGGGTTCGAGTCCCCTTACCTCCACCATCTTCATCAGATCCGATCCAACGGAAACGGCGGGATTGCGATCGGCTTCGCGGCAAGCGAAGCCAATACGAACGGATTGTCGTCCGCTGCAATCCGGTTGCTCGAAAGCTTTCCGCAATCCTTGCACCGATGGATCAGCGCCCATTCGCCGTCGCCACGCACCCAAACCGCTACGGGCTCCATCACCGCGCCGCATTCGGCCGAACGGTCTCCCGGACTGTTGTCCAAATGCACGCTGTGCAGGCACTGCGGACAGTGGTTGCGATGCGCCGACCCCGCTCCGATTTCCGACGTGATGCAGCCACATCTCTTGCAGCGGAATTCCGCCACGCGTTTGTTTTTTTGCTTCAAACGAACCTTCCTTTTCTTGCGCGCAACGTCGCGCGCTGGTCAAGGCGCACAAGGGCGCCGAGATAACGCGAAAGGGAACGCCGCCCCTCGGCGGCACGAGGCTCGCTGCTTAGCGAATGCCGAGGGAGGCGCAGGTGGTGACAATGGTTGGTTGATTCATCATGGTCATTGGCCTCCTAAGAGAACGCTATTGTACCGCTACTTCTTCTTAAGTTTGTCGGCGTATTCTTTCCTGAACTTCGCGACCTTCGGCTCGATCACGGCGCGACAGTAGCCGCCGTTCATCCGCCCTCGCTGCGCTTCGCCTGAATTTTCATAGGTATCGAAGTAATTCTGGTGATACGATTCGGCTACGTAGAACTCTTTGAGTGGCTCCAGCGTGGTCACGATCGGATTCGGCCAGATTCGTTTCTGATCGATCTCATCGATAATCCGCTTGCCCAGGGCTTTCTCTTCATCATTTGAATAGAAGATTGCGGATCGATACTGAGTGCCTGAATCGGGGCCCTGGCGATTGAGCGTCGTCGGGTCGTGCGTTGTGAAGAAGATCCGCAACAAATCGTCGGCGGAAATCTCCTTCGGGTCGTAGTACACACGTACTGCCTCGGCGTGGCCGGTCAATCCGCTGCAAACCGCTTCGTAGCTCGGGTTCGGCACGCGCCCGCCGGCATAGCCGCTCTCGACCTTCGAAACGCCGCGCAGCTGCTCGAAAATCGCTTCGACGCACCAGAAGCACCCGCCCGCCACGACGAGCGTCTTGTCACCCGGAGACACCTCCTCAGGCTGCGATCGCTTCGGCTCCTCGGAACCCGAAAAGACCGCAAGCGACGCTAGCGCTCCTACTGCTAAACCTAACATGATGAGTTGAACTTTCACTACAACCGAATTAACTGCCATTGTCCCACGATCGTTCCGGAACTAAGCGTCGTCGAGAGCCGCAATTCCCGGTAGCTCATTGCCCTCCATAAACTCCAGGCTCGCCCCGCCTCCTGTCGAAACGTGGTCCATCTGATCCGCGAAGCCGAATTGCTCTACAGCCGCAGCGGTGTCGCCGCCGCCGACAATGGTCGTGCCTTGGCACGCGGCCATCGCCGCGGCGACCGAACGTGTCCCCGCCGAAAACCGCTCGATTTCGAACACACCCATCGGCCCGTTCCAAACCACGGTGCCGGCGATTCGAATCTTCTCTCCGAACGTGATCCGAGTCTCCGGGCCGACGTCAACGCCAATACCGTCAGCCGGAATCTTCGAAATCAGGTGTATCTCAGCGGATGCTCCGTCTTCGATCTTGTCCGTAACGACGACATCGACGGGCAAGATCAGTCGTTCGCCAGCCTTGTCGATGACTGCGCGCGCGAACTCCACGTTGTCGGCATCGAGCAGCGATTTGCCGATCTCGTGGCCCTGGGCTTTCAAAAACGTAAACATCATGCCGCCGCCGATCAGGAGCCAGTCCACTTTATCCAGAAGATGTTCGATCACGCGAATCTTGTCAGCCACTTTCGCTCCTCCGAGAATCGCGACGAACGGCCGCTTCGGGTTCGCAAGTGCGCCTCCTAAGTACCTGATCTCTTTCTCCATCAGCAGCCCCGCAACTGCGGGCAGCAGATGCGCGATGCCTTCCGTGCTGGCGTGGGCCCGGTGCGCGCTGCCGAAAGCATCGTTAACATAGACTTCGGCCAGCGATGCCAACTGCTCCGCAAACTCTGGATCGTTCGCCGTCTCTTCAGGGTGGAAGCGCAGATTCTCCAGGAGCATCACCTGGCGCGGTGGCAGCCGCTGCGCCAACTCATAAACATCCGAGCCTACACAGTCCGGCGCAAGGTTAACGTTCAGGTCGAGCAATTCCGACAGCCCACGAGCGACCGGCGCCAAGCTGAATCTCGGATCCACGCCCCTTGGCCGCCCCAAGTGGCTCGCCAGGATCACGGCAGCATCGACATCGAGCAGCGCCTTGATTGTGGGCAGCGAGGCGACGATCCGCGAGTCGTCGGCAATCGAGCCGTCTTC
>JAICGT010000090.1 GCA_025922995.1 Fimbriimonadales bacterium | reverse complement strand
GAGCCTGATTCTGCCGACGCCATCTCGGTTCTGGGCATTGCCTTCTCTCGATTGGGAAGGCAAGAAGAGGCGGAGGCGGCGCTTCAGAAGGCAGCCGCGCTTCGACCCGACGCGGCAGCGCATTACAACCTCGCGGCGCATTTCTATGCTTCGGGAAACTTGGAATATGCGGCAGACCACGCTCGCGCAGCGCTCAGCT
Organism: Fimbriimonadales bacterium; assembly: GCA_025922995.1. Taxonomy (GTDB): domain Bacteria; phylum Armatimonadota; class Fimbriimonadia; order Fimbriimonadales; family ATM1; genus JACDEQ01. The sequence continues at coordinate 5,576 of JAICGT010000090.1, read as the reverse complement.
ACGACTCCGGCCACGAAGCTGCCGCGGCACTCCTGCGCAGCCTCGATTGGGAATCTCAGCCCTCACCCTATGCTCTTAAAGATTTGGGCGCCATTGAGCAGCCAAAGCCGTTTGGCTTTGTCACCGACCTCGGGTGGAGTTGGACGCTGCTGGGATGCTTTCTGGTTGCCGTGTATGTGGTGACACGCACGATCTTGTTCGTGAGGTTTTATGAATCGATGCCCGACAACGCATCTTCGCTGCCAGAGTCAGAGCAACTCACGTGGTTTATCGAAGCGCTGACGAACAGCGGGTCGCTGATCGTCGGAGCGTTCGTTTGGCTGGCTCTTATGTCGGCGTGGTGGGTCGTCGACAACGCCCATTGGCGCAAGTCGACAGTGGCTACGCTCATGGTCATCGGCCTGGTGGATGCGGTTATTCTTATGTGCTGCACCTACGGCCTGGGCCTCGTGGTAGCGTTTACGATGTACCTGGTGCTGACCCGGCGGCCGCCAGCCCCCGCCTAGCTGTCTGCGCGCCTTTGGGCGGCACGTAGTTTCCTGGCGTCTTGCCTTTCGCGCCTTCTTTGCATCGCGCCGGATATAGAGTTGCTGAGGTCATCGAGCAGCGTATAACTTGCGGGGACTACGAAGAGCGTCAGCAAAGTCGATAGCAACAGGCCGCCGATGATAACGATACCGAGCGGCGCACGGAACTCCGAACCCCGTCCGATTGCAGCCGCGATAGGCAACATCGCCAGAATCATCGCGATTGTTGTCATCATGATCGGCCGCAGCCTGATCGGACCGGCTTCGAGGATCGCGTCGTGTCTGTTTCTGCCCTGATCGCGCAGAGTGTTCGTGTAGTCCACCAGCAGGATCGCGTTCTTTCCGACCAAGCCGATGAGCATGATGAAGCCAATCATGCCGACCAAGTCGAGTGGCTGGCTCGTCACCATGAGCGCCAGCAAAGCGCCGACAAACGCCTGCGGCTGCGCGAGCTGAATAATGAACGGATAAAGGATGTTATCGAAGAGCGACGCAAGTACGAGGAATACCAGGATCAATCCGAGCATAAACGCCTGGCCCATGTAGGGCATCTCCCTGGCCTGAATCTCGTTCTCGCCGCCCTGGCTGAACGTTATTTGTTCCGGCACTTCGCCGGCAGTTTTTGCAGCCTCGAGTTTCTGCGTAATTGTTTGGCCGACCGTACCTGTTACAAAACCCGGCAATAGCTGGGCAGTTACAGCGATTTGACGTTGTCGGTCGCGACGTTCGACTTTGTCTGGTCCAACGCTTGTTCGAATATCGGTGACATCTCCCAGGTAGATCGGGTTTCCGCTCCGAAATAAGATTGGAACCGAAGCGAGGGCGTCGGTGTTTTGGCGAACGTCGTCGGTAAGGTTGACCCGAATGTCATATTCCCTACCGGCTTCGCGATAACGCGCCGAAGTATCGCCCTCGAAGAGCGTACGCGTTACTCCTCCGAGCCGCTGAACGCTTAGGTCGTTATCGGCCATGCGAACGCGATCTGGCGTTATGAGCAACTCCGGCTTTCCCGGTTTGGAACTCAACTCAAGGCTCACGATTCCCTCGATTCCGGACATGATTTCCATGGCCTTGTTGGCCGCAGCCGGCACAATGTCCGGATTAGAGCTCATGACTCTTACGTCGATCGGAGCGCCACCGAAAGCGCCGCCGGTTGTGACGACTATTTTCGCATCGGGGATTTTCCCGATCTGTTGCTGCAACTCGCTGACGATCGTATCGGAAGACTTTGTGCGAACTTCTCCGTGATCGACCCAAAACATAATAGAGTCCAAGATCGCGTATTTTTGGATAAGGTCCACGGTTACGCCGGCGTATTGCGAGCCTGTGTTACCCACGCCAAACCCGCCGCTTAGCGCGCCGATTTGGCTCGTCACATATTCCGTCTCAGGTCGCGCCATCGCAATTTCTTCTATGCGCTTGACAACCTCTGTCGTGCGCTCCAGCGAGGATCCCGGGGGCATGGTAATTTGGACTTGGACGTTGCCGGTATCGCCGCCACCGAAAAATCGGTTTGTAAAAATCGGCCCGCCTTTTCGTTCCGAAAGCTTGTATCCCACGAACCCGAACGCGAGGAGGACCCCGGCGAAAGCGAGGGCGCCGATCAAAGGTGCGATAAACAGACGCCGCTTGACCAGAGATGCGATCAGAGCGATTATCACGCCGAATATTAGGGTAATAATCGCCATTATTTGCGCCGGCGCAATCGCTTTAAGCACCTCCTTCTCTCCACCACCTCCCATGATCATCATAAAAACGCCGAACAGGAATGCCCAACCGGCCATAAACACGAGCCAACGGCGATGCAACGCCCTGTCGAGCAGTTGGCGATAGCCGTTCGCAAACGCGTTGAACCGGTCGTCGAACCATTTCGGGAAGCCGTGCTTGTCTTCAAGGTTTTCGCCCTTGCGATACCACCTGCTGGCAAGCATCGGCGTTAGAGTAAACGAAACGAGCAGGGACGTGAGCGTCGCCGCCGCGACCGTGAGCGCGAACGGGCGGAAGAATTGTCCGATAATGCCGCCCATAAATGCAACCGGCAAGAACACGACAAGGTCGACCATCGTGATGGCAATCGCCGCCAACCCGATTTCCATTCGGCCGTTGAGGGCCGCAGTTGCGGGCTCCTCACCTTTTATCAGGTGGCGATAAGTATTTTCTAAGACGACGATCGCGTCATCCACGAGAATTCCGATGGCGAGCGACAAACCGAGCATCGTCATCGAGTTCAGGGTAAATCCGAACGCCTGAATTAAAGCGAACGCTACGAACAGACAAGTTGGAATTGCCAAGGCGACGATGAGCGTCCCCCTAAAATTGTGCAGAAATAGATAAATGATGCTAACGACAAGGATAATTCCAAGGATGAGCGCAATGTTAAGGTCGGTAATCGATTCCTTTATCTGCTCAGCCGACTCCTGTGTGATGGTGAAGCGGATTCCGGTTTCTTTCTCAACCTTGGCGAGCTCGGACTTCGCCGCTTTTGTAATCTCTACCGCATTGCCCTCGCGAGCCTTTTGCAGGCTGATCAATACGGATTCACGGCCGTTTACTCGGCTGATCACGGTGCGCTCGGCGGGCCCGTCGGTGACGGTGGCAATGTCTTTTAGCCGCACGATCGCCGGCGTGCCGTTAGGGTCGTTCCTGTTTGCGATGGGAATCACGAGATTCCGCAGGTCTTCTACGGACTTAAATTCGCCCTGAACACGGATCGAAGTCTCTCTGTTGCCTTCTGTAATTCGACCGCCCGGCGTATTTATCGTTGCCCCATTAATCGCGTCCGTTACGTCCAGGATTCCAATGCCGTAACTGAGAAGTCGCTCTCGATCCACGCCGACGCGAATCTCGCGGACCTGCCCGCCCTGTACCGAGATTTGCGCTACTCCGGGGATTCGCGCAAGCCGATCTTGGACGCGGTCATCCAGGAAGTCGCGCAATTCGAGCGGCGTCATCTTGTCGCTTTCCGCCGACACCATGAGGATCGGCGCGCCGGAAAAGTCGAGCTTCGAAACAATCGGCCGTTCTACATCCTGCGGTAGCCTTCCGAGTACGGAGTCGACTTTGGACTTAACATCCGAAAGCGCTGTGTCCTGATTAATTTTTAATTCGAATTGAATGCTGACAATCGAAACGCCTTCGATAGACGTCGACTCGATGGTTTGGATTCCGTTGACGCTGGAAACCGCTTCTTCGATGACCCGAGTCACCTGGTTCTCGATTTCTTCGGGGTTCGCGCCGAAGTACGCCGTTTGTACCGAAATATTGGGGAACGAGACTTCGGGGTTTTCTTCAACCGGTAGGCTGAGAAACGCGCGCAAGCCTAACACGACCGCCGCGACGAACAGCATCCAGACCCAAATGGGCCGCTTGATTGCTGAGAGCGTCAAATTCATGAACTAACCTTTGTGTCCTGAGTCTCGGGCTTGTCCTCGCGTATTTTCGACCCGTCTTGGACTAGGTCTTTGCCGCCCATGATTACTTCGGTGTTGGTTGGCAGCCCGATCACCTGAACAACCTCGCCCTCTTGGTGTCCTATTTGCACCTGAACACGTCGAGCCACGTCGCCGTTCTTTGTGAAGACATACGACTTGTCGCCTTCTCGTTTAATTGCGCCAAGCGGCAACGTCACGGCGTCCGGAATAGACCTGAGCTTCAGAACGGCCTGACCGAACATTCCGGGTTTAACTGCGTTTCCAGAGTTTTGCAGGGCAATTCTCGCCGCAAAGAGTCGGCCCAGTGATTCGGCTTTCGGGTCGATCGCAATGATCGAACCTGTAAATGCTCGTCCGGGTATCGCGTCGAGGGTTATGGTCGCGGTTTGGCCGATCTGCACGTTTGCGATTTCCGTTTCCGGAACCTGCCCCTCAAAATAGACTCCATCTAAACTCACGATCGATGCCACGACTGTTCCGGGAGAAACAACCTGCCCGACTTTTGCGGGCTTGCCCGTTACGTAGCCGTCGATCGGAGAAATGATCGACGCTTCGCTGAGTTGCTGTTGGGCTAGGCGCAGAGTCGCTTGCGCTTGGCGAAGCTGGGCGTCGGCTTGTGTGACTTGCTGCTTCTTGATATCGTCGTTTACAGCGTTGGCTCTCGCCAGGCGCAATTGCTCTTGCGCCTGGCGAACCGCTTCTTGTGCCTGACGGATCTCTTGCGGGCGGGCGCCCTCAACGATAGCGTCGTAAGCTTCCAGGGCAGACCTGTACGTCGATAACGCGGTGTCGTAGCCGAGTTGGGCAGCGTCGACATCGGCCTTCGAAATGGCGTCGCCCGCATACAGCTTCTTGGCTCGGTCGAGGTCTACCTTAGCCTTGTCCAACGCGGATTTCGCCGAGTTCACCGTCTCGCGAGACCGCGCAACGTCTTGCGACCTCGCACCCGCTTGAACCAAGTCGAGCTGTGCCTGAGCCTGCGCGACCCCGGCCTCGGCTTGACGAATCGCTGCCATCGACTGCTGCGGGCTGACCTGGGCTTGGATCGTAGCTTGCTGTTTGGCGCTCAACGCGGCCGCGACTCCCGCCTGCGCCTGCATGATCTGCTGCGTCAGCGAAGCAGAATCCACCCGCGCAATCACTTGGCCCGCTCTCACGCGGGCGCCTTCTTGAACTGAGACCGCGACGATGCGGCCGGCGAGCTTTGAGCCGACATCAACGTCGTCGAGGGTTCGGATGGGGCCGTTCAATGTAAGCTCGACCGTCATCGGTTTGACCGTCGGGTTGATGAAAGTCACCGGCACGGTCGTATCGGAAACCGCCTTTTGTTGTGCTGCCGCTTCTTTCTTCTGTTGTGCGTTGGGGTTGCTGATGAAGTAGAACATAAGCGCCAAGAGGGCGACTCCGATTCCACCGAGAATGAGATTGCGCTTCATATCGTTATTAGAATTCCTCGGACCCGATGGCCCGCTGCAAGTTAGATACCGCGATGCGGTATTGATAAATAGCGTTGACAACTGCCGTTCTTGCGGCGACGAATTGCGAGTTCGCGTCAGAAACTTCAACCGGTGTGCCGACACCCTCCTGATATCTCAGGTTGGCGACGCGCAGAGCTTCT
>JAICGT010000089.1 GCA_025922995.1 Fimbriimonadales bacterium | reverse complement strand
GGTGAAGATGTATACGATCCGTCGGCTTGCCCCGCGTGTGGATTACAGCGTCTTGCATTGGAGCAACGCTCCAGTCGATGACAAGTATCTCTTCGCGGCGGCCAAAGCAGTCGTCGAGCAGACGATTCGCATCGAGCTGCGATCTCTTGCCAGGATCGACTTTGCGGAGCCGAAGTTTTCGAACGTGAACGCGGAGGTGCGTTTGGTGGAAGGGTCCGGGACGTTTTCCACCGGCGCAGGCACGCTGTCCGGCCTCTTCACGTATTCGGTTCGATTCTCTCGCATCAGCGGAGCGATCGTTTCGGTGGTAATTACAGGGGCACCGTCGAATCCGGGCACCGGCTGGGGAGGATACAACGCTTTCACCGAGGGTGTGGCACAGGCGCATGCGGCGGAGTACGTTCGGAAGCGCGAAGGCTTCCAGGTGCAAGTCCAGTTTACAGGTTCCGTCACGCACACGCTGATCGGAAAAGAAATCGATCGCGTTGCGGGTCGTGGCCAATGGAGGCGAGGCAATAACTTCGCATGGAATGAATTCCGCTACGACATTCAGGTTGGCGTCGACGACGGCAAGGTTGTCAGCGCGACGGTGACGCTCACGCCGGATAGCCATGGAACGCCCGAAGATCTGAAGTTCATTAGCTTTGCGCAGGCGGCGGTGCGGCGGGACTTTCGTTTCCGATCAGAGGCTGAGATCACGTTCCTTTCCGCGACGGTCAAAGCGATGCCGTTCGGCAAGAAATCGATCAGTGGCGAGTTCTCCGCCGGCGGCAAGCGCTACGGCTACGATGTAATTATCGAGACTGCAAGCGGCCGCACGGAGCGAGTGACGATCAGTGGCGCACGATCGTAAAACGGCGGGCCGGCATTGGGTTCGCGGCGGTCTTGTTGCGCCGCCGGTTAGCCGGCGGCTGGTAAACTGATGCTTCCCGCCGAGGCTCGACGATTCGGCGTAGGAACGCTATACCATGTCCACAACCGCACGACCCGATTACAGCCCCGGCCTCGAAGGTATCGTCGCCGGCATTTCCCAGATTTCAGACATCGATGTCGAGAAGTCACGCCTGATTTATAGGGGATACGACGTTCACGAACTCGCCAAGCAGGGCAGTTTCGAGGAAACCGCGTACCTCCTTCTGAAAGGCACGCTGCCCACCGAATCCGAGCTATCGGATTTCAGCGCCGAATTGAATTCAGAGCGTTCGGTGCCGGATTTCGTGTACGAGGCGATGTCTCACGTGCCCAAGAACGCTCATCCGATGGACCTTCTTAAGGTCGGCGTAGCCGTGGTCGCGGCGGACGATCCGGACTACAACGCACCGGCAACCGACCACGACGCCAACGTGCGCAAGGCGGTTCGGCTCACCGCGATGATGCCGGCTCTGGTAGCCAACGGATGGCGGATTTCTCAGGGCAACCCGGTGGTTCAGCCGAAAGGCGGTTTGAGCACTGCCGCTAACTTCCTCTACATGCTGGAAGGGCAAGAGGCGGACGACTTTCGCGTGTCCACGATGGACACCTCGCTCGTGCTTTATGCCGAGCATGGCTACAACGCGTCGACCTTTGCCGCTAGGGTCACGGTTGCTACGCTCAGCGATCTATACAGCGGCATCGTCTCAGCAATCGGCACGCTGAAGGGCAACCTACACGGTGGAGCCAACGAGAAGGCCATGGAAATGATGATGGAAATCGGCGAGCCATCCAATGCCGAGGCTTGGGTGCGAGACGCGCTCGCCGGTAAGAAGAAGATCATGGGCTTCGGCCACCGCGAATACAGAATCAGCGACAGCCGCGCGGGAATCATGGGCGAAATGGGCAAGGAAGCGGCTCGCCGCACCGGCAACGAGAAGTGGGCGGAAATGGCGGACATCGTCGAGAAGATTCTAAAGGACGAGAAGGGACTGTTCCCGAACGTGGACTTTCCGGCAGCTTACGCGTACTACTCGCTCGGGATACCTATTCCGCTTTACACGCCGATTTTCGCGGTTTCGCGAATAACCGGTTGGTGTGCGCACATCATCGAGCAGCTCGACAACAACCGGCTGATTCGGCCCAAGGCAATATACGAGGGCGAGAGTCTTCGGGATTACGTTCCGATCGATCGGAGGTAAAGCCGCCACCTTCTCACGCCCCGGGCATCTTGGATGCTCGGGGCGTTTTTCTACCAACATAACCGAACGGCATGTGCATGCGTCCAACTCAATGGAGTAGGGATCATGAAAAAATTCACATCGCTTTCGTTCGTCGTGCTAACCGTCGCTCTCGCGCAGGTCGCGCATCCCCAAGGTGGGCAAGGCGGTGGTTTTGGTGGAGGCGGCTTCGGCGGAGGCGCAGCGGGCTTCGGAGGGCAGGGCGGATCTCAGAACACCCTTCATGATAGGTCGGTCGCTGCGATCAATGCTTCGATCGCCGAGTATCTTAGAGCAGACCCCATAAAGAACATTCTTACTCCAGAAGGCTTTAGCGAATGGCCTCTGGAATTGAAGGCCGGTCAGGTCGTCATTGCTGAAGCGAACAGCGAAGCCTTCGATCCTATGCTCGAGATAGCCCGCGGCGAAGTCGTCCAGGCGTCCAATGACGACCGGTTTCCGGGCGACCAACGGCCGCTGCTGTTGTGGCGTTGCGAAGTGGATGGAAACTATTCGCTTCGAGCCAGAAGTTTTCGAGATAAGGCCGGAGGCCAATTTCACATCGGTTTCAGGATTTACGACACGATCGATCTTTTAAAGCCGGGCATGGTGGACGCCGAAGTCGATGAGGGCATTTTTCTCGTTCGAGTTCCAATGGCAAAGGGCCAGATAAAGCAGCTTGTTCGTGAAGTGCCGGACCGTTACCTTTGGTTGGAATTCGAGCACATTATTTCTCCGCTTGGCTTGCCCGACGCAAACCTAGCCCGTCCTATCGACGAAATCGCCGAGGACTTGATTGTCGCGCCGGTCGCAGGTGACTATTACGTGATGATGGAAGCGGATATCGACGGAAAATTGCGCGTCGGTTCACGAGAAGTGCCTCCGGTGGAGGTTGCAGTTAATCGGAACGGTGCAGCAAAGACCGGCAACGCATCACTTTGGAAGCTCGACGTAAAGAAAGGCGACGTCATCGAATTGTCGACACCGGACCTCAATCCCAATTCGGGCATAGATGTAATGGAAATGCCTGACTTCGCAAAGTTCGATGTATCCAAACCCGAGTCGAACCCGTTCTTCCCGCCATCGAAAGATGAACCAGTAATCCTCGGCGGAGCCATATCCCAGTTACCCGGTCGAGCCAGAGATTCTCGCTACTTCACTTTCGTTGCGAACCATGACGCTAAGCTGCTGATCGCTTCGGGGGGCACGGGAACGACGCAAGCCTATGCGATGGAGGTCGCCAACGCCGCGATTCCGTTCGACGATGGAAAGAACTACGAAAAGAAGCTGACAATTGGCAAAACCGACTATTGGGTCTTCGACGGCAAAGTAGGCGATGTCATTAAGTTCCGTTCGGACGCACAGGCGTTTGCAAGCGCGATTTCGGTATACGGGCCTGCAACATCAGTGATGCAATCGATTGCGACGTCTCCGGATGAAACGTCGCTCGGCTGGAATTTGTTCGTCGAGTATCCAGGGCAGTACATCGTATCGATGTCGTGCGTAGGCCACGGCGGGGGTGGCAACTACACGCTTGCGCGAGAGGCCGTTTCCGCAAAGGAATTTGGAATCAATTCGCGAGCTTCGGGCGAGCTAAAACAAGGCGACGTGCACGTTTGGAAAGTGCTTGCGACCCCCGACGAACCTATGCTAGTGAAATGGCAATCGGAGACGTGGGACTATGAAGTGGAAATTCGATCGGCAGACGGCGACCGCGTCGACCTTCCGCTAACGCTGACGGACGCGAGAACGAAGCACGCGATTCTCAGCGTGTCCAAGCCGACAACACTCCTTTTCGTCCTCAAGCATCGCGGAAATGCTGCGAAGTATGAGATCGGTTTTTCAAGCTTGGCTCCCAAGACTAAGTGAAAGTGCGCAGCCGCACGATAGGCGCACGGCGGCGCTGTGATCAAGCAGTCAGTCTAGTATTTGACGTTGCAGCCGTACGGCTTTGTCTTCGGCATGGATACCGCTTTGCCGGCCGATGCCTCGCCGGGGGCGCGAAGCAAGTAATTCTCCGCCTTCTTCGATGTCAGCAGTTCGCGAGGATGGGAGGCTATCGATCGCTCCATGAAGGATCCTATATCTTCGCGTAGCCGCGCTTGCCGGTTGCCGACAGCGCTTCGACCGGGAACTCGTCGGACGCGTGAATCAGCGGTTCCCGATCTGCAAACGTCGGCACTTGGGCGCGGATCGCTTCGTAGACTTCACGCACGTTGTACATCGGAGCGCCGGGGGCTGCTCGCATAGAAAGCTCTGCGAAAACTTTCCAAGCGGCTTTCGACGCGCCGAGCGGCGCCATGATCGGCGATAAGGCTTGCACGGTTCCTTCACAGTTCGTGTAAGTTCCGGCCCGCTCGCAAAAAGCCGCAGTAGGCAGAACGACGCTTGCATAATCGAACGCTTCGGTGCGGTTTGAGTCTTGTACCACCAGGAACTCGACATTTTCGATGGCCTCTTGCACGAGCCCTCGGTCGTGCCAGAGTTCGAACGGGTCGCACTGCAAGAGCCAGAGCGCCTTGACGTTTCCATCGCGGCATCCCTCGAGGATTTTGCGCGTGCCGGACTGGTTCAACCCTAGGAGGAACGCACCCGTTTCGTTGGCCCCCGTTGCGAGAAAGTTGAAGACTCCCTTCCCGTCAAGAGCAATGGCTGTGGCATTCCCATCGGGCGAATTCAGCAGCGACCGGCTCGCGATAATGACCGCGTCATCCGGAACATCTAAACTCTTGGCTGCTTCCAACTCCGAGCCGACTGCGTACCGAAGGACGTCCGTGGCAAACGCGTCAGCATCTGTGGGATCTGACGACACGACCGTGATGCGCGCGCCGTTTTGTGTAGCCGCTTTACGGACGCGCAGAAATAGAATCGGCTGTTCGTCCGCAAGGTTGCCTCCGAAAAGTACGATGTGATTCGCTTTCTCCAGATCCGCGATTGATGTTTTGCATTGGAAACCGTCGGCTGACGGTGCGTGAGCCTCCCATCGGAAATCCAACGCGCTCGAACCGAACGTACCCATAAACAGATTCCCCCACAGGAAGAAGTCTTCATTACTTGGTCGATGCCCCGCGAGTCCCGCCGACTCAGGACCGAACTTCGCCAGGATTTCAGCGAACGCCTCCGACCAGGAGCCTTCCGCCAAAACGTCGCCTTTGCGCACCATCACATGCTTTAGCCGATCAGGCGCGTTAACCCAGTCGTGTCCAAACTTGCCCTTGTCGCATGTCCATTCTTCGTTAATCAGTTCGTTGGTTCGGCCGTTTATGCGTGCGACTTTGTCGACGCGGTAATCCATCCAAGTTGCGCAACCGTTGCTACACTCCATGCAAACGGACGGACGCGTTTCCAAGTCCCACGGCCGGGCTCTAAATCGATACCTACTACTGGTCAAAGCCCCTACCGGGCAAATCTCGATGACGTTGCCGCTGAACTTGCTGTCGAAATCGGTCAGTTCGTAGGTTTGCGGCGTCATCTCGGCGCCGCGGAATAAAAACGCCAGCTGCGAGTCTCCGGAAATCTCCTCCGTAAAGCGCACGCATCTGCCACATTGAATGCATCTCTCCAAATCGAGCGTGATGTATTTACTAAGCGGAAAAGCCTTCGGCAGATGCCGTTTAATCTCGACATATCTGCTCGTGCTCGGGCCATAAAAAAGGGTGTTGTTCTGCAGAGGGCACTCTCCGCCGCGGTCGC
>JAICGT010000088.1 GCA_025922995.1 Fimbriimonadales bacterium | reverse complement strand
CGCTCGGGCGCGCGTTCGCAGACGCAAACTCTCGACGAGTTCGGCAGAGACCTGACCGAAATGGCGCGCCAAGAAAAGCTCGACCCGGTGATCGGCAGGCAGAACGAGATCGAGCGAGTCATGCAGATCCTGAGCCGCCGAACCAAGAACAACCCGGTATTGATCGGTGAGCCCGGCGTGGGCAAAACCGCCGTCGCCGAGGGCCTCGCGCAGCGAATCGTAAACGGCGATGTGCCGGAGCAGATTCAGGACAAACGCATTGTTGCTCTGGACTTGGCGGCGTTGGTGGCGGGCACCAAATATCGGGGCGAATTCGAAGAGCGTATGAAGCGCGTGATGGAAGAAGTCCGCCGAGCGGATGGCGAGGTCATTCTGTTCGTGGACGAGCTACACACGCTGGTCGGCGCCGGCGCCGCAGAAGGCGCCATAGACGCCAGCAACATCATGAAGCCCGCTCTCGCACGCGGGGAACTGCAGTGCATCGGCGCGACGACCCAGGACGAGTTCCGCAAGTACATCGAGCGAGACGCGGCCTTGGAGCGACGCTTCCAGCCCGTTCAGGTTCGCGAGCCATCGGAAGACGAAGCCGGCGACATCCTGAAGGGCCTCCGCGAGCGTTACGAGGCGCACCACGGTGTAGAAATCACCGACGACGCCATCGACGCCGCCGTGCAGCTTTCGAACCGCTACATCAGCGACCGAACGCTACCGGATAAGGCGATCGATTTGATCGACGAGGCCGCCAGCCGCGTTCGGTTGCAACAGAGCCTGCCGCCGCTCGACATTCGACTGGATAAGCAACAGTTGGAAAAGAAGAAGCGAGAGTTGGAGCATCTCGAAAAGCGCAAGGACCTCGACGACCGCGTCGCCCCGTTGCGCGAAGAGATCGACTCGATGGAAACGGAGATCGACAAGCGCGAGGACGACTGGCGCAGCGCGACCGTCGACGAGCCGCGAGTGGGCGAAGAAGAAATTGCCCACATCGTCGAGAGCTGGACAGGCATTCCGGTCAGCCGCCTGGTGCAGACCGAAAGTCAGAAACTGCTTCGCATGGAAGAAGACCTCCATGCCCGCATCATCGGCCAGCACGACGCGGTTTCCGCGATCTCGCGAGCCGTTCGGCGTTCGCGCTCCGGCATCAAGGATCCGAAGCGCCCCATGGGCAGCTTCGTGTTCCTCGGCCCGACGGGCGTCGGAAAGACCGAAATGGCAAAGGCGCTCGCCGCCTACCTCTTCGAGAACGAGAACAATATCGTTCGCATCGACATGTCCGAGTACATGGAGCGCTTCAGCGTTAGCCGCTTGGTCGGAGCCCCTCCCGGATACGTTGGGCACGAAGACGGCGGCCAACTGACCGAAGCCGTGCGGCGCAACCCGTACTGCGTGGTGCTGCTCGATGAGATCGAGAAAGCCCACCCGGACGTGTTCAACATCCTCCTCCAGGTTCTGGAAGACGGACGCCTCACCGACTCGCAGGGCCGAGTCGTGGACTTCCGAAACACAGTCATCATCATGACGAGCAACGTCGGCGTCAAACCGATCGACGAAGAAACCGGACTTGGCTTCCGCCAGACACGCGTCGATCCCAGCGACCCGAAGGCTTACGAGTCGATGAAGAACAAAATGCTGTCGGAGATGCGCAAGCTGTTCCGGCCGGAGTTCCTCAACCGTCTCGACGAGATCATCGTGTTCCATCACCTTTCCAAGGAAGAGATTCTCCAGATCGTCGACCTGCAGATCGCCCGCGTGAACCAGCAGACTTCGCGCAACCGGTTGCAGATCGAGGTCTCGCAGGAGGTCAAGGACATGCTCGCCCGCGAAGGCTATGCCCCAGATATGGGAGCAAGGCCGCTGCGACGAGCAGTCCAGAAGTTCATCGAAGACCCGCTCAGCGAGGAAATGCTTCTCGGCCGTTTCGAACCGGGCGACAAGATCCGCGTCGAGCTCGACAAGAACGGCCAGATCCTGTTCCGCAAGGGCGAAGGCTCCGGCGGCAGCCCTCTCGAAGAAGAGCAGATCGTCAACAACTAAAGCTTCCGGCAACCAGCCCTCGTCCGCTTTGCGGACGAGGGCTTTGTCGTATTCCATGGCCCCGGCGTGTCGGAACTCGCTTTACGTCACAGGGTAGCAGTAGAGCCTATCCGAGGCTACAACTAGCATCCAGAACTGCCTTGATGTCACGCACCGCGATGGGCTTGCGACGGAATTCGATACCGTCGGGAAGCGACGCCAGGTCATGGCCCTCTCCCAGGTAACCCGAAATCAGCAAGACCGGCAGCTCCGGGTACTTGGCTCGAACTCGCTGGGCAAGGTCGAATCCGTCCATGCCGCCCAAGACCACGTCCGAAATCACGAGGCAAGTGTCGGGGGCGATCGACTCCAGGGCCCGCAACGCTGCCTCGGCGCTTTCAACTGAATGCGATACATAGCCGGCGTCGGCGACGATCATCGCAAGCAGTTCGCGAACCGATGGCTCGTCGTCGACAACAAGAACCGTTTTCCTCGGAAGCGGGCTAACCATGATTCTCTCCGCGTGGCGATGACCACTTACGTCTCAGTATACAGCCGACTTTGGAAAGTTCGGTCATCTTCGCTAATAGTGTGGGAACCAAGAACTCCGAATCGTGTCTCGTTGCCCTCGCATTTCGTATCGCGGACCGCGCCACCTAACCGCCGAACCTGGCGTATAAAATGCCATGAACAAAGTTCTCGGAACGTTAGGCGCTTTGGCACTCGGAGCCGCAGCTATGTATGTGTTAGACCCGAAGAGCGGCAAACGCCGCAGGGCGTTGATTAAAGACAAAGCGGTGAGCCTTGCCCACAAGGAAGGCGAGATGATCGCGCGAACCGCGCGCGATCTCCGCAATCGGGCGAAAGGCGCCCGGCACAAGGTGTCGCAAGCCGTCAAGCATGCGACCGCCGACGCCGGTCAGCTTGCCGACCAGCAAAAATAGGGAAACAATCACGGCGGCGTGACCCAACGTGCTGCCGAGTCAAGAAACGACTCGGCAGCACGGTTAGCGCTTTCTAGCCTCCCAGCGAAGCGACTCGCTGCCGGGCGTCGGCGGCGAACCTGCCGTTCGGGTCTGCTCTCAGATAGCCTCGAAGCCCTGCGAGCGCGGCGTCTCGGTTGCCGTTCGACTGCGCGCAGACGCCCCAGTAGTACCAGCTGGTCGCCGCCGCTCCGGGGACTTCGGACGCCATCTTGTAAGCGGCTTCCGCTTCCGGCATCATGCGGCCGGCGAAGTACGCCGCCCCTGCGTTCGCGAGGTAGGTCGCTGCCTTCGAGGCGTCGAGCTCTGCGGCTTGCTTGTATTTTTCGCCCGCGAGAGCGTGCCTGCCGCGTTTGTAATAGGCATAGCCCATGTTGGCAGCAGCCGGTGCGCCGGCACCCCAGAGTCGGGCGTCTCTATATATTTCTTCCGCGACCTCTGGCGTGCTGGTCATTACGTGCATCACCGCCAGTTCTCCCCAAATAGCATGTTGGCTGACATCCTGCTGCAAGGCGTTCGAGAAGTGTCCGGCTGCCACCTGGTGCTGCCCTGCCGTCGCAGCCGCCTTGCCCGCGCGATATTCCGCGTCGATAAAAGCCGCTCTTGAAGTAGCGTCCTCGATGGACGGCCAGAAGAGATCGACTTTGTTCGGACCGTCGACAATGGTGAGCGCGTTGTAGACGAGGCTCTTCTTGCGACCGCCTGTGGTTCTTTCGATCGTTACGTCGTATGTGCCTGGCGGTACTGACAGCGAATACTTGCCCTCGGCGTTTACGTCGGTCTTCATCGTCACGGCTGCGTTGTGCATGGTGATGGTTCCGCCGTTTATGTCCCCGTCGTGTATCATCAGCGAGCCGCTGACGATTGCATCCACTACCAACAGAAAAGGAATCAGTTGCATAATTATTTGTCTCCCACGCTTATTATTCCACGCGCGGGGCATACTTCCTGCGTGCCAAAATGGAAAATATGAAGTGGGCGTCTCCTTTGCTTGCGTTTGCCCTGCTCGCGGGATGCACCGCCCCTCCGCCGCAGGTCGGCGGCCAGATTCCCGACAAGGTGTACGGACGCGTGATTTCGCTGAGCCCGTCGATTACAGAACTCGTCGCGCTGCTCAATGCAACGAACCTTCTCGTGGGCCGCACGTCCGTTGATACTCGTCCCAGTTACATCAAGGGGGTAACCATCGTCGCCAATCCGACGCCGGACATCGAGATGATCGTGAAGCTGCAGCCGGACCTCGTCCTCGTCGAAGAGAACCTGATTAACCCTGCCGAGTTGGAAAAGTTGCAAAGCCAGAAGGGGTTCGATGTTGTCGTTTTAGATATCGACTCGATCCAAGACTGGGAAGACTCAGTGACGAAGCTTGGCGTGTTGTTGCAGGCGCATTCTCGAGCGTCGGAGGTCATCGACCGCGTACACCAGGCGCGGGCAAACGCGATTTTGCCGAAATCGACGTACCGGCCCAAGGTGATGGTAGCAATGAGCGCATCGCCTCCGTGGGTAGCGGGCACGGGGTCGTATCAAGCCGACGTGGTCAGGGCTGCGGGGGGTGAGCCGGTGGGGCCGCCAACCGACCGGTTTGTGGCGTTCAGTCCCGAGTCGATCATCAAACTGAACCCGGACATCATTTTTGTGTCTGCCGACGTGAGCAAATTTTCCGGGCCCGAATGGGAGGCGATCCGAGCAGGCAAGGACGGCGAAATCATTCAGGTGAACGAAGACACGTTGTTACGGACGGGCGCCGACCTCGAGCAGCTCATCGCTGCGATGTCGAAGGAGATCAGGCGGGTAGGCTCCAATCGATGAAGCAAGTGGCGGAGATAGGTGTTTTTGGTGGTTCGGGATTCTATTCGCTGTTAGAAAATGTACGGGAAGTCAAGGTCGATACTCCCTACGGCCCGCCGAGCGACAGCCTGTTCGTGGCTACAGTCTCCGGAAGAAAAGTGGCGTTTTTGCCGAGGCATGGGCGGCTGCACACGATCCCGCCGCACATGCTCAACTATCGCGCGAACGTGTGGGCGATGCGTTCCCTAGGTGTAAAGGCGATCATCAGCCCATGCGCCGCCGGCAGTTTGCAGAGGCATGTAAAGCCCGGCGATTTTGTCGTCAGCGATCAGTTTGTAGACCGCACGAGGGGAAGGAAGGACACTTTTTTCGACGGGCCGATCGTCACGCACGTGAGCCCGGCGGACACTTACGATCCGACCCTGCGGCGTATTGCGATAGACGCATGTCGTAAGAATGATATCGAAGTGCACGAGACCGGCACGGTCGTTGTTATCCAGGGGCCGCGGTTCAGCACGAAAGCCGAGAGCAAGTGGTTTTCCGATGCCGGCTGGGAAGTCATCAATATGACCCAGTATCCGGAAGCGTATCTTTGTAGGGAATTGGGCATGGCAGTCGTAAATATCGCCTTAATCACCGATTACGACAGTGGCTTGCATGCCGACGTAGAACCGGTCAACGCGCAACAGGTGCTCCAAGTTTTCGAAAAAAACGCCAAACGCATACGGCAAGTCGTCCTTGATATGATCGCCGCGATGCCGGCGGACCTGGAGTTGCTCGGAGCTAGGGAAGCGCTGCGATTTACACGCGGTGACGGCCATGCTCAATCTGAGGACGATGTACGTATCTTCGAAACGGAGTTCTAAATAGCATGATGCTTTCGCTTTTGCCGCTTTTAGTCGGAATTTCGCTGGCGCAGCCGGCGAGCCCTCAGGACAATTGGATTACTTTTAGCCGCTTTGACGGCGTGGCTGCTGGTGTCAAACCTCGCTCCACGGAATATCCGCCAAACCAGATCAGACAGTGGAACGAACTCGCGCAGGG
>JAICGT010000087.1 GCA_025922995.1 Fimbriimonadales bacterium | reverse complement strand
CGGCGATGGCAGGGCTGGCGCACGACGCACATAAGCGCGCAAATGCGGTCGTCGACATTTGCGGACTCACAGACCTAACAAACATGAAGGAAAATCACCCTCCGATCTCCTGGGACTTCATGGGACAGTTCATGGCAGGCATCCCAGCCGACGACCCGAGATGGATCGAAGCGAGCCCGATATACCGCGTGATTCCGGACGCCCCGCCCTTCCTAATTATTCATGGCGAGGATGACGACGTCGTTTATGTTCAGCAAAGCGAGAGGTTTTATCGTGCGCTTCAGGACGCGGGAGTGAGGGCAGACTTCGAGATTCTCCCTGGACAGGGCCATTCGTTCACGCAAGAAGGTTTCAATCGCATTTTGGAAAAATCGACTCAATTCTTCAGAGCAAACCTCACGGTTGGTGTCGCATGATCGTCGACCTTCGCAGCGACACGATTACACGCCCGACGCCCGAAATGTACGAGGCGATGATGACCGCAGAATTGGGCGACGACGTCTTGGGCGACGAGCCGACCGTAACTAAGCTGGAACAACTTGCAGCCGAAAAAATGGGGAAGGAAGCCGGTGTCTTCGTTCCCAGCGGCACCATGGCAAACCAGATCGCGGTAAAGACTTGGATCTCTCCCGGGGACGCCGTGATCTTGGAGGAAGAATGCCATATCCAATTCTATGAATCGGGATCGATCGCAGCGCATGCGGGTGCGCTAACTTGGACGCTTCCTTCGGCCAGAGGCGTGATGGACCCGAAGCGCGTTGCGGATCGGTATGTGCCGGGAAGCATTCATTCGCCCACGACGAAGCTGCTGTGCGTCGAGAATACGCACAACCGCGCCGGCGGCTCGATTATTCCGATGGAAGTAATGCGCGACTACCGAAACGTTTGCGATGACAAGGGGATGAAAATGCATGTCGACGGCGCACGGCTCTTCAACGCAAGTGTCGCCCTGGGAGTCTCTGCCGCCGAAATCGCGAAATATTCGGACTCAATCACCTTTTGCTTGAGCAAAGGCTTGAGTTGCCCGGTCGGTTCAGTGCTTTGCGGCGATGCGGATTTTATCGGTCGGGCGCGCTATGTGCGCAAACGGCTCGGAGGCGCAATGAGGCAGTCCGGCATTCTCGCCGCGTGCGGAATTTATGCCCTAGATAACATGGTCGAACGCCTTGCCGACGACCATCGGAGGGCATATGAGTTTGCCGGGCACGTCGCAGAGTTGGACGCTTTCGATGTCGATATGGATGGCCTGCAGACGAACATGGTGATGGTCAATACGCCGACGCCTGCATCCGATTGGAGTGCGCGGCTTGGTGACCTTGGCGTGCGATGCATGGCGGTTGCCCCACGTCGTTTGCGATTTGTTTTCCACCGAGAAATCGGCGACGCTCAATTGATCCATGCAAAATCAGCGATGTCGGAGTGCGCAAGAGGAGTTCATGAGACTTCCAATCGATGACGTTCGTATCCGCGGCCAACGCGCGCTGATCCCACCAGCAATTCTCATCGAGGAGTTTCCGGCTACGTCTGCGAGTGATTCGGTTGTCTACGAGGCGCGCAAGAATATTGCCGACGTCGTGCGTGGAGACTCCGATAGGCTTCTGGTGATTGTCGGCCCGTGCTCGATTCACGACACAGCAGCGGCACTGCAATATGCCGCGGGCTTGAAAGAGCTTGCAGACGATTATAAAGACGAGCTTGTGGTAGCCATGCGCTGCTATTTCGAAAAACCCCGAACCGTAATCGGGTGGAAAGGGTTTATTAACGACCCCGACCTCGACGGAACCTACAAAATCAACAAGGGCCTGCGGATGGCGCGAAAGCTGTTGCTCGATATCGCAGATATCGGCATTCCGGTAGGCACGGAGTTTCTTGACACGAACTTGCCGCAGCATATTTCCGACTTGATTTCTTGGGGGGCAATCGGCGCTCGCACAACGGAGAGCCAGGTACACCGTGAGTTGGCGTCCGGTATGTCCATGGCGATGGGTTTCAAGAACGCAACGGACGGCGATGCGCAAATCGCGGTCGACGCAGTGCTCGCCGCGAAATCGCCGCACTGGTTTCCGTCGATCACGAAGCAGGGGGTGGCGGCGATTTTCGAGTCCGAGGGCAACGACACGTGCCATTTGATTCTCCGGGGCGGAACAAAAACCGGGCCGAATTACAGCCCTAGACACGTCGCGGATGCAGTTGCTTTGTTGCAGACGCGCGGACTACGGGGGAGGCTAATGATCGACTGCAGCCACGGAAACAGTTGCAAAGATCACACGAACCAATCCGTAGTGGCCCAAAGCGTATCGGCACAGATCGCCGACGGGTCGACCTCCATTCTTGGCGTGATGATCGAGAGCCACTTGGTCGATGGTCGGCAGGATTACAGCCCCGGTGTCGACCTTCGGTTTGGGCAGAGCATTACCGATGGCTGCATCTCACTCGATCAGACGCGGCCTGTGCTCGATATGTTGGCCCGCTCGGTTTGCAAGCGAAGAATGGCGGCATAAGCAGACCTGGCAAATATCTGGCGCCCCCGGCAGGAATCGAACCTGCGGCCAACCGCTTAGAAGGCGGTTGCTCTATCCGCTGAGCTACGGGGGCGAACGCGCTTAAATTACCCCGCGAGAATCCCTTCGATCGTTCTCGCGGCACCCAGCACCCGGTCGTCATCGAAAGAGTTTCCAATGACCTGAAAACCGACGGGCAGCCCTTCGGCATATCCGCAGTTGATGCTTATTGCCGGAAATCCGCCCATGTTTGCCGGAATCGTGCAAAAGTCCGCAACCTTTAAAGCAAGTGGGTCTTTGGTCCGCTCTCCGATTTTAAACGCCGTAGTCGGGCTCGTTGGCGAAACTATAAAATCATACTTTTCAAACGCCGCTTGAAATTCTTTTTTCATAACCGCGCGCGCCTTTTGCGCCTTGGCATAAAAAGCGTCGTAGTAGCCCGAAGACAGCACATACGTGCCGATCATAATGCGCTCTTTCACTTCCTTTCCGAAGCCTTCCGCGCGCGTGTTCTTCATCATTTCGATATGGGTGGCACCGTCGACCCTTAGTCCATAGCGCACGCCATCGAATCTCGCCAAATTGCTGCTCGCCTCGGCGGGAGCGATGATGTAATAGGTCGAAACACCGTGTTCGACGATTGGAACCGAAAATTCTTCGATATCCGCCCCGGCATTCGCAAGACTGTCTAAAGCTCCCTGGAACGCGCCCATTACACCAGGCTCGGTCAGGTCACCTACCAATTCGCGCGCGACACCCACATGTGCACCTTTTAATTCTATGCCGCGGGCAACTTCGTGAGAGTAGTCATGGTCCGCAACGGTCGAGTCCTTACCGTCGTGGCCCATCGAAATCTCGAACGCGTGGGTCGCGTCCTCCACGGACCGTGCAAACGGGCCGATTTGGTCCAATGAGCTGCAAAAAGCGACCAGGCCGTATCGGCTGACTCGGCCGTACGTCGGTTTGAAACCCACTACGCCCGTCAGCGCGGCGGGCTGTCGGACGCTTCCGCCGGTGTCGCTGCCGAAAGTAATCGGCGCGAGATTTGCAGCCACCGCCGCGGCGCTGCCTCCACTGCTGCCGCCGGGTACTCGATCCGAGTCGTGCGGATTCCTCGTCGGGCCAAATGCGCTGTGCTCGGTACTCGACCCCATTGCGAACTCGTCGAGATTCGTTTTTCCGAGGAGGCACATGCCCTGTTCGGCCGCTCGAGTCGCGAGTGTCGAATCGTAGGGCGGAATGTAGTTCTCGAGAATTTTGGAACCACACGTTGTCCGAATTCCGTTCGTGACGATGTTGTCTTTGAACGCGTAGGGAACTCCGGTAAGCGCCTTGGCCGTTCCGGCGTCGATCATCGCTTGAGCGCGGTCGGCGTCGGCGTAGCCTCGTTCCTCGGTTACGGTGAGGAAAGCGTTGAGGTCTCCGTTTTTTTTGGCGATCAGAGCAAAATGCGCCTCAACGACTTCGCGCACAGACACGTCGCGGGAATCGAGCAGGCGCCGTAGTTCTGCCGCCGTAAGGCTGCAGAGGTCCATCTAGTCGTCGATGATCGTCGGAACGAGGAACAATCCGGCTTGGACGTCCGGGGCGCCAAGCAGTGCTGCAGCGCGATTGATCCCGAAGGCGGGGAAATCGTCACGCCAAACGCTGCGCAGACCGGACGGGTGCGTCGCGTATTCGACGTCACCGAGGTCTAACTCTCTAAGTTGCTCAAAGTGATCCAGCACGCGGTTAAGGTCTGACTGCATTGCATCGAATTCGCCATCGGAAAGTCGGAGTCGAGCCAAGTCGGCGAGGTGCTTGAGTTCGTCCAGCGTTATCGACATTGTAATGTATTTTAGCACCGTACGGGCATAATCGTGACACCGATGTTAAGGCGCGCCCCGAAATACACGGTCACGACTTTCGCTTTGGTGGTCATTGCCGTCGCGGCGTTCGGCCTCAAAATGGCCTCTCGGTACTTGCCCGAGCGCAATCCTAATCAGCTCGACGGCGAGTACGGCGAGTACGTTTTGCGATCCAGACGGCAGAACGTCAATTGGTTCCCGTTCGGGAGCGCTGCGTTCGAGATCGCCAGGCGAGAGGACAAGGTGATCGTGCTCGACGTGGGCACGACTGTTTCGCTGGCAGCCAAGACGTTCAGCGAAGACTACGCGACCGACGCGGAGTACCGCAGGCTGCTGCACGACCACTTCGTCGCCGTCAAGGTCGACGCGCTCGAGGTGCCGTGGCTCGTCGACGCATTGAGCCTGGAGTCCGAGTCATTTGGATCGCTCGGCAGGTTCGAACTGGCGGCGATGGATAGCCATGGAGCCATCCTCTCAACCTCGGAGTTGAAGCCGAGATCAGGCGATGCATCTCTCGCCGCATGGCTAGAGAACATAGCGCGGCTTCGGTATTCGAATCGCGCGGAGATCGAGCGGCGCGCGGCTGCGAGCAGCAGCAAGCGCATTGCCAATGCGACCGCGAAGCTGAGCCACGGCTCGGCGGAGTTTGACATCGTGGACACGTGGTCGATGCCCTGGGAGCGGGCGGCACTTCAGGGCGATTTCGCCAACGCCCAGCTGCCGGTCGGTTCGCTTCTGCCGGACGTGCTGACCGGAACGCCCAGGAGCGAAGCCTGGGGAAGCGGCCTTGCCCTGATGCTGGGCCTTGTCGAATCCGCCGCTTTCGATTGCATCGAAGGCGGATTCTTCATAATGGCCCAAGGCGCCGGGTGGCAAAGGCCGGTGACGTCCAAGATGCCCGGACACTCGTTGCAGGTTGCGGCATCGTTTGCTGAGGCCGCGAATCGATTCGACTTGCCGCTGTTTCGCTGGGTGGCCCTGCGGACCGCGCGATGGGCTCTGGGAGTCCGCGTGGACGGCCTGTTCGCGGCTGCCGACAGCACCGACCAGGTCAACGGTAGGAGCCCGAGGTACGCGCTGGCGGAAAGGGACGTCGAGCGGCTGCCGTTCCAGGTCGATGCCGAGGGCCTTCCGAGCATCTCAAGCAGGACGAGCTTTGCCACAGCCGTTTCGGCAGAGCAGACTCGAGCCGTTTCGGCTGCCGCAACATCGTTGCGCTCCGTTCGCGAGGCTAAGCCAGAGACCAGACTCGATCCCAAGACCTACGCCAACTTGAACGGCCAGGCGATAGCCGGGCTGTTCCGAATTGGAACTGCCATGGGCGAGGCCGACCTGGTCGCAGCAGCCGCGGATGCGTATGCCAAGGCGATGGCAACCTTTGCCTTGCCCTTGGGAGACGTTCGGCATGCGCCGGACGGCAGAGGCAACCGAAACGGCTATGCGCCGGACTACGCTTGGCTCGTTCGGGCTGCGCTCGACGGTTATGTTGCGACAGGGAATGCGCAGATGCTCGCCGAT
>JAICGT010000086.1 GCA_025922995.1 Fimbriimonadales bacterium | reverse complement strand
GCAATACAGTGCGCGGCGATTTCCTACGCCGATGGCAGCGCTTTTTCGAAACACGCCGCTGGGAAAACTCTTCCCGAAAAACAAATATACGCGCGACTATTTGATGACCGATTGGGCACACGACGAGCCCCGCGACGTCGATTGGGTGAGCGGTGCGGCTTTCGCATTTACACGTGAATTGTTCGATCAAATCGGGGGCTTCGACGAGCGGTTTTTCATGTTTTTAGAAGACGTGGATTTATGCTATCGCGCGCATGGAGCGGGCAAGCGCGTGGTTTATTTGCCGGATGCGGTGGTAACGCATAAAATCGGCAGCAGCACCGATAAGGCGCCGAACCGGATGATCAATCAATTTCATTACAGCATGCTGCTGTTTTATAAGAAGCATTATTTATCTAAGGTGTCGCCGCCGCTGCGACCGTTCGCGGTTTTTGGGTCCTGGGCTCTTTTGCTAGCGCGGCAGTCGCTGTTTATTGTCAAGAACAAGCTCGACGAGCTGAAGCGCGGTTAGCGTCTAACGGTGTCCCGATAGCGTCGTAACTTATGCCATGAGCGCTCAAACGACACCAAAAAACCTCGGCGGCGCTGCGTGGCTGTTCGTCGTCGGATTGTTCCTCATCGCGCTGTTCGGCGGGCAGTTGAGGCTCAGCGTGACGGCGCCGCTCGAGGAGCAGAGTTTGCTTTACCGAGCGCTCATCGGAAGGTCCGAGGCCGCGATCGGGCATCTGATTATCGCGCTACCGATAGTTTTGGCCGTGGCGATTGCGGCGTTCAAGCGCGGCGTGCTTCAGATTCCTTCGATGGGCGTTTGGCTCATGCTGTCGACGCTGTTTTTCTGGATCGCGATCGGGGTGCCGGCGAGCCCCACGCGCTATGCGGCGATCGTCGATTTCGCCCGTTGGGTCGCTGCGTTCGCCGCGATGATGGGGTGCTGTTTCCTTCTCGGCAGAACCAAAGGCCCGCGCATTGCGGCATACGCGCTGTTTGCGGGCATTGCCGCGCTCGGGGTCATCGGGTTTGCCGAGTTTGCGTACCAGAGCCCGGTTGCGGGCAACTGGCGAGTTTTTGCCGGGTGGCATAACCCCAATGCGCTTGCGGGGATATTGATCGTGGGTTTGCCGATCGGGATGGGGCTGTTCGTCGGAGCGGAAGAGCGTCTCGAGAAGCTTCTGCTGGGATTCGGGATGGGGTCAATTTTGTGCGCGCTGTGGTTCACCGGATCGAAAGGCGGAATCATTTCGGCTGCCGTGGGAATTCTTGCGTTCGTGACTCTCGGGCTCGTTAAGCGGGGAATGCCGCGAGGCTGGTGGAAGGGGATCGTTGTGGGATTGATTGCCGGCGCCGGCCTCATCGTTCTGTTTGGGCTGGGCGCGTGGACAGCAGGCACTTCGTCCGTTGCCGGTCGCCTCGGGGAAGGTGGAGCCGCCGAGCAATCCGTCGGATTCCGATCACAACTGTGGAAAGACAGCGCGAACGTGGTCGCATCGAAACCGATTTTGGGCCATGGAGTGGGTTCGTACAGCCTGACGATACGCAAACAGGGTACGACCCTCGGCAGCGAGTTGGCCCATCAAACTTATCTGCAGATCGCGGCAGAGATCGGGGTTGTCGGGCTTGTGATCGCGGTCGGGCTGATCGTGCTGTGGCTCGTGACGGTTTTGAGGCGACACCCGAGCGAACCCCCGGAGAGGGCGGCGCTGCGGTATTCGATTGTCGCCGCTGTCCTTGCTATAGGGGCGAACGGCTTGGTCGAGTCCAACCTTTCGTTTTTCGGCATTCGGATGGCGCTGTTTGCCCTGCTGGGCATCGGATTGAACCTATCCGTCGACGGCCTCGTGCCGGAGCGGGTGCCGACTGCCCTGCGCGCGGCGGTTGCCTCGTTGCTTGCGATTGGCGCCGGCTACACTTTTGTTGCCGCCGCGGTTGCGGACAACGCGGTGGGTCGCGCGGTCGCGGTGATGAACGAGCGCCCCGGCGAGGCACAGCGGTTGCTTCAGTTCGCAAACAAGGTCGCCCCTGCCGATCCTCAGCCGACATTTCAGTTGGCGAAGCTTGCTTCAGCGATGAACGACTGGCCGACCGCGCGGACGCTTGCCCAGACTTCGGCGACGCGCAACCCCGACGCCTCTACCTACTCGATTTTGGCCGGCGCGGAGGGGAAACTCGGCAACACCGAAGCCGCAATCTCGGCCATGGACGCCGCGATTGCGGCAGAGCCAAACGACCCCTATTGGAGGGCGCAGAAATTCGAGCTGTTGTATGACCTCGCGATGTACGACGAGGCCGAGATTGCAGCGAGGGACGCCATCGAGGCGGAGGATCGACTCAAGTCGGTGCCTAACGCCCTGCCGTGGTTAGTGTCGACGGACACGATCAACGCTCGTCGTTGGCTGATCGGACGGGCGACGTCGACCCCGGAACGGGCGGCGTTGTTGCAGGGGCTTTTCGAAATGTTGGCTGCGTACGCCGAGCGCACTGCTCCGGAACTCGCGAACGTTACGGGCTATGCTGCCATCGCCGAGGTGAAACGGGAACTCGGCGCCGGTGTTTCCGAGCAGAAAATCGCCGACGAGCTCAACCTAACGGTCGAAGAATACCGAGCATATCGACAGGCCCTGGAGCAAATGCCCATGGTCGGCGAGAGCATTGAGCTCGCTCGGCAAAAGCAAGAGCTGCTGTTCGATATCGGTGAGGAATTAGAACGGATTTACCGTTCCGAGGGCAAGTCGGAGGAAGCCGACGCTGTGAGGGCGCGCCTCGATGCAGTAGAGGAAGCCGGCGTTCTCAAGTAGCGCTCCATGATTTGGCGAGCGACCGGAACGGCGACCGCGCCTCCGTGGCCGCCGGCTTCGAGGACGACTGCGATGGCGATCCGTGGGTTTTCTGCCGGTGCGAAGCCTACGAACCAGCCGTGTGTTCGGCTTCCCCTCGTATGTTCGGAACTACCAGTTTTGCCGGCGACGGTGATCCCAGGAATCTGTGCGGCTTTGGCGGTGCCTCCGGAGACCACGGCGATCAGCGCGCTGTGGAGTCGGTCCCACCACTCAGCTTGGATCTCCATCCTCTCGGCGATTTCAGGTTTCGCAATTTGCGGCGAGGCGTTTGCGCCGGGTGGGTTGACCGCTTTGATTAAGTGCGGCGTGTAGCGCGTGCCTCGTGAAGCGACCATGCCGATGTAGCCCGCCATCTGCAGCGGCGTGCAGCCCAAGTAGCCCTGCCCGACCGCCATATTGACCGTGTCGCCGGGATACCACTTCAGGCTCCGCTTGTCGAGCCAGTCCTGTGTCGGCAGTGTGCCGGAGCTCTCGGAAAGAAGGTCTACCCCGGTTTCTTGCCCGAGGCCCAGAAGAAGCGCGGTTTCTGCCATGCCTGCTCGATCCACCGCTTGGCCGAGCTTGGCAAAGAAAATGTTGCACGACTTTTGCATCGCCGTGTGATAGGAGATCGTGCCGTGTCTGCCGAGGCATCGGAACGTCCTTCCGCCGACTCTCATCGAGCCGGTGCAGGTGTAGTGCGTCGCAGTCGTCAGCAGTCCGGTTCGTACAGCCGCGAGGAGAGTCGCGACTTTGAACGTCGAGCCCGGCGCGTACGCGCTCGCCACGGCGCGGTCGAGCAGGGGTAGGCCCGGGTCGGTGAGCAGCCTTTTTATAGTCGAGCGAGGCGCGCGCTGTGCGAAGACGTTAGGATCGAACGTTGGACCGCTTGCCAAGCACAGGACTTCACCATTGTTCGGATCGATTGCAACGACCGCGCCTTTCCTGCCGTTTAGCAAGGTTTCCGCGACGCGCTGTAGGTCCATGTCGATGGTGAGTGCGAGGCCGGAGCCGGGCGTGGGCGGATCCGAGATGCTGTCCCGCATCGCTCTGCCGCGCGTGTCGATCTCGACCCAGTCTCTGCCGGAGAGCCCCATAAGCGTTTGGTCGTACACACGCTCGACTCCTACCTTGCCGACGAAATTCGGCAAGCCCTGTCGGGTCCGCCGGCCGTCCGCGGTGAGTCGCTCGACATCCTTTGGAGAAACGACGCCGACGTAACCGACGACGTGCGCGGCGGCCGTTCCGCTCGGGTACTGCCGAATCGACTCGGGCCGAACAAAAACGCCCGGCAAGAAGGCTCTCTTCTCTTCGATTGCGATCGCCTGCTCGGGCGTGATGCCGAGTTTGGCGACGAAAGGCAAAAACCGCCGGAACATGTTTTCGGCGATGTCCGCCCCGAGTTCCGCACGGTCGAGCCGGCAAATCTTCACGAGTCGCGCAATCGCTTCTTCGTCGCCATCTATTTCACCCGGCACGACCATCAGGGCCAGAGCGGGCTTGACGCCGGCAATCGGGTTTCCCTTTCGGTCGACGATGATGCCTCGCGGCGGGGAGACCGCGATGCTAACGGTCCTACCCTGCAGCGCTTGCTCGCTGAGAGCGTCGCCTCGAACCATCTGGAGATACCACAGCCGAAACAGGACGATGAGCAGACCGAGTGCTACGAGGATGGGCAAGATGAACGCTTGCGCCGGCAGTCGATTCTTCTGAGGGTCTCGTTCGGGCATTACGGACGGTGAACCTGACAGTAGTCGGTCGGCTCTTCTCCCATGCGGTAGGTGACGTTTCTTTTTAGCCTGCAGTACTGGGTCGCCTTCAGCCCGGTGTCGACACAGATCTCGACACGCGACGTTTCGACACGAGGTGCGGTATTGGCGGGTCTCGGCGGCCGATTATCGGCTACGGTCGGTGTGATGTCGGTAGGCGGCTCTTCGGGTGGTTCAGGCTCGCCTTCAGGATCGGGGTCAGGGCGAACCGGGGGCTCTCCGTGGAAAGTGCAGCGAACGAGGCTGCGAGCGTCGTCCTTGGACATCTCTCGCATTTCCGTCTCAGGGCAGGCTCGAATGGCACGCTCTCCGCTTTCGGCGCAAACGCGCACCGCGAGGAGTTCACTGGCGTCGGTTTCGCCTCCGACGTCCGAGTTCATTGTCTGAATTCTGACGTTGTATTTCTCGAGGTGCGCTTGCACCGGCTTGACGGCATTGGCCCACATCCGAGCGGAAACCTGTCCACCCATAATCGAGTTCATCGTGCCGTAGACCCAAGCCGGGTTACGGTCTGGGTCGTACGTTGCATTCGCGACCCAGGCGATGCTGACCAGTTTGTCGGTGTATCCGCAGAACCATGCATCCTTATAACTGTTGGTTGTTCCCGTCTTACCGGCAGCGCCCGCGACGCCGCTGGCTGCGGTTCCGGTACCCGATGTGACGACTGCCCGAAGGCACTCGTGCATAAATTCTGCGGTGTTCTTGCTGAGGACGTCGGGGAAGTAGCGCGGCTTGTTTTCGATGCGCACATTGCCGTCCGGGCCTATGATTTTCCGAATTCCGTACGGCTTTACGCGGTTGCCGCGCGTGGCGAAAACGCTGTAGGCTTGCGCCATCTCGATCGGCGCGACGTCGGCTGAGCCCAGTGCCAGCGACGGCACTGCCGGCAGCTCCGACCTGAACCCGAATACGTCGTGACCGAAGCGAACGACGTTTTCGATGCCTGTGTCCGCGCCCACGTGGACGGCGGGGACGTTGATAGACCTCGAAATCGCGCTTTTCACGCTGACGGTTCCGCCTCTGCCGCCACCCTTGGGCTGCCACACAACTCTGCCGCGGTTGTCTCGAAGGATAAACGGTGCGTTCGAAATGGCCGATCTGGGCGTGATGACGCCGAGGTCGAGCGCGGTCGAGTAAACGAACGGCTTGAACGCGGATCCCGGCTGCCTTCTGCCCTGCGTGATGACGTTCATTTGACTTCGATTGAAGTCGCAGCCGCCGACCATCGAGACGATCACTCCCTTGAGGACCATGAAGAAGAGCGCGCCTACGCAAACTCGACTCCACCGATACCGACTAAACGAGACGT
>JAICGT010000085.1 GCA_025922995.1 Fimbriimonadales bacterium | reverse complement strand
CGCGCCTTCGAACGGCTTCAGCGACTTCGGAAAAATTAGAAACTGTCCAAGTTTCGCGTCGCGCTCGAATCCCACCGTGCCAACATCCGTCTTCGATCCGCTGGAACCGGGCTCGATTGTCATCACCCGATGCGCCTTTTGCGCGCGTTGCAATTCCGGGTCCTTGTCGGGCGGCAGCCACAGCGTATGCACCTCAGGTCGTCCGCTTCGCTCGACGACCTGCGTGAAACGGACCGTCTTCTTTCCCGTCCGAGGCACTGCTCAAACGACCGGAGGTCGCATTGCTCGATCTTCGCGTTGTCGCTCGCGGTTCGAGCGCGCCTTCCATGCGCCGAACAAACACAGCGCAGCGAGGAGCCAGAAAAATATTGCCGGTAATCCGCCGAGCGCGAAACCAGTGAATCCGAGGACGATGAGTAGAACTGCGAGGGCAGCGAAAAAGAGGTGCATGATGAGGTAAGTTTCCCCGTCGCCCGTCGGCCGCCATGGGAGCGAGTCCGAGTCGAACGATCAGGCTTTCTAACGGGATACCTTATCTCACCTTCGGCCCGCTTGCATCTTCGGCAGCGGTGAATCGGTCTCCACGTTCCGCGGGTGATTCCGTTTGTCCTTCCTGCGCTCGTGTCGTTCGCGCAATTGCTCGTCGAGTTTTTCCACCAGGCCGTCGAGTACGTTGTAAGCGTCATCGCCTTTCACGGTCGCGACGATGTCGGGTCCACCGATTGCAATCTGGCCGGTCGCCGAATAGTGATGGTTCTTTCCGCGCTGTTGATCCTGATGGAGCCGGACGTTGATTCGGACGATCCATTCATTATGGCGAAGCAGGACTGAAAATTTTTCGCGGATAACATTCTGCATGGCGTTGGTCAGCTCGAGATGAACGCCCTGCATGATGATCTTCGAAGCAATGTCGTCGGAATATTTCCTCATGGTGCCGATGTAGACACCGCGCATGCCGGTTGGTGGCTGCGGGTGGGGGCAGATCGGATTCCAATTCTCCCGCTTTTCAAACCGGGATCACGAGAACGATTGGCCTGATACCGATCCCGACTCACATAGGTGATCAACAGTGCCCGTCAATGCTTGGCTCCTGAATTGGCCTTTGTTGCGGCCATGAGCCGCGTCGGGTTCGATGGGGTGTACCGCTAAGCTAGGAGCGCGAAGGGCGGACTAGGATTTGTTCGACCGTCACTCGCGCCGGCAGTGTCGCGGCGAACCATACACACTCGGCAATGTCTTCGGGCTGCATCATCCGCGTGCGCGCCTCGGGCGGAGGCGGCGTCGGCCGTTTGTTCAACAGTGGCGTGTTGATATCACCGGGAAAGATACAGCATGCGCGAATCCCGTTCGGGCGTTCCTCGGCGTTGATCGTCTGCGTAAATCCGGTCAGTCCGAACTTCGAAATGACATACGCGGCGCCCGCCTTGGCGGACGCCTGCAGGCCGGCCTCGGAGCCAATGTTCACCACGGTCCCGCCTCCCTGGGCACGCATCGTTGGAAGGAGAGCCTGAACAAGATGGAATACACCGTTTACATTCGCATCCATGATGGCGGCGTAGTCGGCACGAGAGAGCTCGCCGAGCGCGCGGCGCGGAACATTGTTGCCGGCGGCATTCACGAGGACGTCGACACGCTCGAAGCGTCGCAGGATTTCATGGACAGTCTCGTCGATGGCCTCGGTGCGCGCCAGGTCGCAGACCAGTGCCGCGAGTCGCTTGCGCGCCGCCGGCACGGCCAGCGCGATCGTTTCGGCCAGGGATCCGGTGCGGCGACCGAGCAGCGCAACGTGCCAGCCTTCGCCGGCGAACTTGAGCGCCGTGGCGCGCCCGACACCGGAGCCGGCGCCAGTGACAATGGCAACCGGAGTGGAATTTTTTTTCAGAGGCATAAGATCAAATGCAGAGTGCGCCATCGATGCAAACGGGTGGAGCGGCTTGACCACAAGCCCGCTGAACTGGGGAGCTAACGGTCTAAAGCGAGTTGGGGTCAACTCGCTCCGCGTTTCAACGGAGTGGTTTTTGCCGGCGACGAAGCGCGCTTGCTTCCGCGCTCGCGAAATTTAGCGTTGGGGAGTTTACCCTTAATCATGCGTTGTCTTCCCGTTCTCCGTTTTGCACTTCTCGCCGCTGTCGTTGCCGCACTCTCGTTCGCGTGCGTGCAATCAGCCAGTCGTTCCACGGATGCCGGCCCCAAACTCGGCCTGCAGACCTGGACCTGTCGCAACATGAATTTCGATCAAGTCGTCGATTTCGCCGTCAAACACGGGATCACGCACATCCAGTTTATCGCCGCCCACCTGGATCCGAACGGCACGAAGGAGGAATCATTGCGCAAGAAGGCGATCCTCGACCAAAAGGGTCTCGTGGCCTACTCCTTTGGGGTCAACCGCACTTCGACCGACAAGGAAGCGAATCGAAAGTTGTTCGAGTTCGCGAAGCTCATGGGCATGAAGCTCATCATTGTTGAGCCCAGAGACATGGCGGAGTGGGACAATCTCGAACAATTGGTGAAGGAATACGACATCAAGCTCGCGATCCACAATCACGGTCGCGGCACGGTGTACGGTGATCCCGCGACGGTGAAGAAAGTGCTCGCCGAACGCGATCGGCGCATTGGCGTTTGTCTGGATATTGGACACGTGGTTGGGGCGGGATTCGACGCGGCCGAAGTGTTCCGCGGTTATGACGACCGCGTCTACGACATGCATTTCAAGGACAAGACGGTCCAGACTGATGCCAAGGGCAAGGCGACGCCCGTTGACACCGAGATCGGCAAGGGCGACACCAAGTACGCGGCGCTTTTCGCGGAGATTAAAAAGAGCAACTGGTCCGGCGTAATGGCGATCGAGACCGACAGCAAAGCGTTCGCCGAAGATCCGAACCAGCTCGTGGCCGAAGCGAAGAAATTCTTCGCCGCCGGTCTCGGGAAGGAGTAGGCTGATATCGATCCACATCGTGTACGTTCGCGACAAATTCTCGAATCCGAATTGCATTGGAGGGACGACCTCCGTGTCGTCCACCACCGTGAGAAAATTCGTTCCGCTGTGGACCGGACAGAGCCGGTCTCTCCGCGATGCAGGTCGAATCCGGAAGCCGTGAACGGACTTCCGAACCCCTTTTAATATGAGATTACTTCCAGCATTTCTTCTCGCTGCGACGGCGGTCTACGCGGCCGCTCCGCGGCAGCCGAATATCGTCTTCATCTTTTCCGACGACCATGCCTACCAGGCAATCAGCGCGTACGGAGAGTCGAGAAAGCTCCTGCAATCGCCGAATATCGATCGCATCGCGAAGAACGGGATTCGTTTCGATCGCGCGGTCGTGCCGAACTCAATTTGCGGTCCCTCGCGGGCCACCGTTCTCACGGGAAAATACAATCACCTGAACGGCTTTCCGAACAACTCGAACTCGCGCTTCGACGGTTCCCAGATGACGTTTCCAAAGCTGCTGCAAAAAGCCGGCTATCAGACGGCCATGATCGGCAAGTGGCATCTCGGTTCCGATCCGACGGGTTTCGATTTTTGGCAGATTCTGCCGGGGCAGGGAGCTTATTATAATCCGCCGATGATCAAGAATGGGGAGCAGATCAAGGTGTCAGGCTACGTGACCGACATCATCACTGACGTCTCGCTCGAGTGGCTGAAGCAGCGTGACAAATCGAAGCCGTTTCTGCTCATGTCGCAGCACAAGGCACCGCATCGCGAATGGCTGCCGGCGCTGCGACATCTGAACGCGGACAAGGATCGCGTTTATCCGGAGCCCGAGACTTTGTTCGATGATTACTCGGGGCGGGGGATTGCGGAGAGAGATCAGGACATGACGATTGCGAAGACGATGCACGAACGTGATCTGAAGCTCGCGCCGCCGAACCAGCTGACGCCGGAGCAACGCAAGGAATGGGATGCCTATTATGAGCCGCGGAATGCGAAGTTCCGGGCGGCGAATCTACAGGGCAAGGATCTCGTGCGCTGGAAGTATCAGCGTTATATGCACGACTACCTCGCGACGTTGCGGGCCGTTGACGAGAGTGTGGGTCGGATTCTCGACTACATTGAACGAGAGGGCCTCGCTGAAAACACGGTGATCATGTACGCCAGCGACCAGGGTTTCTATCTGGGCGAACACGGCTGGTTCGACAAGCGGTGGATTTTCGAGGAGTCGCTGCGCACGCCGTTGCTCGTGCAATGGAAGGGAGTCACCAAACCGGGGACCGTGAACAAGGATCTCGTCTCAAATCTGGATTTTGCCGAGACCTTCCTCGACGCGGCGGGCGTGGCGATTCCAGCGGAGATGCAGGGCCGCAGCCTGGTGCCAATTCTACGCGGACAACGACCGGCGGACTGGCGCACTTCGTTCTATTATCAGTATTACGAGTGGCCGGCGCCACATCATGTGCGCCCGCACTACGGGGTCGTGACTGACCGCTACAAGCTCGTGCGCTTCTATGGCACGAGCGATGAGTATTGGGAGTTGTTCGATCGGGAGAAGGATCCGCACGAGCTGAAGAGCGTGTACGATGATCCCGGTTACGCGAAGACGAAGGCGGAACTGGAAAAGGAGCTCGCCCGACTGCGCAAGGAGTTGAAAGTGCCCGATGTGGTTCCGGCGCACTGGCTCGGCAATCAAGGCCGGGGCGGCGGCAAAAAGGGGAAACAGGGGAGGCAGGAGCAAAAGTAGTCCATGCCACGCCTGCATTCTCATGGATTTTGAGTCCAATCCGGAGGCATCCTTGGTTTTCTCCTGCTCGACCGTAGTCGTCGCGTTACCGGATCGGTCTTCGCGTGCGGTGACCCGCTTCCGTACTTTATGATTCGTTCCATACCCCGCTGTTCTTTTCTCGGGCTGATTGCACTCGCCCTCGGCCTTGGCGCGCCTGGCCGTGCCGCGACTGACAGTTCCCGGCTCAACGTTCTCTTCATCTCAGTGGACGACATGAACAACGACCTCGGCTGTTACGGCAGTCAGGTCGTGAAGTCGCCCAACATCGACAAGCTTGCGGCGCGCGGCGTGAAGTTCGAGCGGGCATACTGTCAGTTTCCGCTCTGCAGCCCGAGCCGTTCGTCAATCATGACCGGTTTGCGGCCGGATCAAACCCGGGTGTTCGATCTCCAATACCATTTCCGAAAAGGATTGCCGGATGTCGTCACGCTGCCGCAGGCCTTCATGCGAAGCGGCTACTACGCGGCGCGCGTGGGGAAAATCTATCATTACGGCAACCCGGGCGATATCGGCACGAGCGGCCTCGACGATCCCCCGTCCTGGAAAGAGTTCGTCAATCCGGCGGGAACGGACAAGACGACGCTGGAGCCGCAAATCACGAACTACACGCCGCAGCGCGGGCTGGGATCTGCGATGTCGTTTTTGAGCGACAGGAATGGTCGCGATGAAGATCACACCGACGGCAAGGTTGCGACCGAAGCGATCAAGCTGTTGGAGAAACACCGGGGCGAGCCGTTCTTTCTCGCCGTGGGCTTCTACAAACCCCACACGCCCTACGTCGCGCCGAAGAAATACTTCGACCTGTATCCGTTGGATAAGATCGACGTGCCGAGGATGCCGGCCGGATACGAAACGTCAGTGCCCGCGGCGGCACTGTACTCGACTCGACCCTGGCCGTACTTCGGCGTCACT
Organism: Fimbriimonadales bacterium; assembly: GCA_025922995.1. GTDB lineage: Bacteria > Armatimonadota > Fimbriimonadia > Fimbriimonadales > ATM1 > JACDEQ01. Next base: position 310 of record JAICGT010000085.1, on the reverse strand, counting down.
CATCAGCAGGCACGCGAATCCAAGCAGGCGTACTATGCCGCGATTTCGTTTGTCGATGCGCAGATTGGCCGGGTGGTGGACGCGCTCGATCGACTTGGGCTGCGTGAGAAGACCGTGATCGTGTTTTGGAGCGACCATGGTTATTCGCTCGGCACGCATGGACTTTGGATGAAACAGAGTTGCTTCGAGGATTCCGCGCGCGTGCCGCTCATCATGGCGGGTCCGGGCATCAAGGCCGGCACGCCCTCGCCGGGGCTGGTCGAGCTGATCGACGTTTACCCGACGCTCACCGATCTGGCGGGCGTCACGG
>JAICGT010000084.1 GCA_025922995.1 Fimbriimonadales bacterium | reverse complement strand
TGGCCGACGCGCGCAGCAACACCATCAGCTTCGTGATGATGTACTCGGCCTTCCTCATGATCTTGTTCATGGCAGTCTCCAAGTACGGTGCGCCTTGGCAGGTGATTCCGGACCTGCCTGCTGCCGAACGAAACTGGGACGGCGGCAAGGGCATCTTTGTCGTCGTCAGCTTCATGTTCTTGGGAGCATGGACATTCGTCGACCCCGGATTTCATCAGCGAGTCGCTGCCGTAAGGAGCGAGGCTGCTGCCCGTCGGGGTGTGCTCCTCGCGGTTATATTCTGGATCGTTTTCGACACGTTGACGACGCTGACGGCCATGTACGGAGGCATAGCGCTGCGCGGATCGGATCCTGAGCTCATGGGTACGAAGCTGTTTCCACTCTTCGGCGACCAATTGCTGCCGTCCGGCATGAAGGGGGTGTTCTTCGCAGGCATGTTCGGCTCGATCATCGCCGCGGTCATCGGCTACACGTTTGTTAGCGGGACAACCATCTCGCGCGACTTCTTTGTTCGGCTTCGCGGAATCACAAACGAAGCGGTAATCACAAATTACACGAGGTTGGGGATCGCGATTGCGACCCTGCTTGGAATTGTGCTCGCGATTAAGGTCGACAGTGTCGTTGACCTTTGGTACAAGGTGTCGAGCATTGTTATTCCGGGCTTGTTAGTTCCTGTCGTCGGCGCATACGCGCTCAAAAGGCCGCCGTCATCCCGCGCAGCGTTGGCGTGCTTGGTTGTCCCGACCGCGGTCAGCGCAGCCTGGACGGCCTTTCCCGGCAGAGCGGTGGCCCTGGAGAACGCAGTGTTCGGCACGGCACACAAGATCCAGCCCTCGATCCTGACTCCGATCCTTACCGGTATTCTTGTCGCCATGGCGATCTGGGGTATAGCTTCACTCGCCGAAAGGAAAAACCGAACATGAACGACGACGAAGTTATCCTTCCAAACGAAGAACTGCCCGAAGAAGACGTGCTGCAGGAAGAACAGGCCGCCGGCGAGGGGATGGTTGTGACACCCGACGACCTGCCGCATGCTCGCCTCGTCCTCGTGCGCGACGGCGCAGTAACCGAGGAAACCTACGAGATTCGTGGGCGAGCCGTCATTGGCAGGTTCGACGAGACCGTCGGGCCGGTCGATGTCGATCTCGGGCCGCTTCCCGAAGGCAGCTACATTTCGCGCAAGCACGCCGAGATTCGAAACGAGGACGGCAGATGGATGCTTTCCGATTTGGGTTCCAGCAACGGCACGTTCATGATGGGAGATACGGACTTCGAACAGATCGACAGCGAAATCGAACTTTCGGACGGGCAGACGATTGCATTCGGCAACGTGCGGTTTGTCTTTTACGTGGCGCCGCCGGCAGAATCGGAGTCGGTTGGTCCCGAGCCGGTCTGATACGAAAGCGCGACCATGGGTCGCGTACTCCAAATGCACTCCAACTGCGACGGTTGAGAAGCTACCCAATGTGGGCAGGACCGGGCCGTTTGAGGTACATTCCACGCTCCCGTGGGGAGATGCCCGAGTGGCCAATGGGAGCAGACTGTAAATCTGCCGGCGGATGCCTACGTAGGTTCGAATCCTACTCTCCCCACCATTTCCAAGCCTTTGTAGCTCAGTGGTAGAGCACCTCTTTGGTAAAGAGGAGGTCACGGGTCCGATTCCCGTCAAAGGCTCCACGATTTTCGACGGTTAGGGTATAAATTCACGCGATCGCGGGAATAGCTCAGTGGTAGAGCATCTCGTTGCCAACGAGAATGTCGCGAGTTCGAATCTCGTTTCCCGCTCCAGTTTCAAAGCCTCGGCCGCCTGCCGAGGCTTTTTTCGTTTGATCGTCCGAACCTCCCACCGCCAAGACCTCTCCCTACTCCCGCGTCCGCGTGGAGTCGACTGCTAACGGGCAGCGGCACCCTGCCGGCAACGCTCGAAAACGGCTGCATGTGGTTTTCCTTCCGGGATCCCATCTTCTGGAAGTGGTTCCCTGAGGGAATCGACACTACGGCTGCGATCGCGTGCCCAATACCCGGGGCCCTCGAGGCCATGCAGGCGCGGATCGTTGTCGATGGAGTGGTGCGGGGATCGGCGACCTTTCACCTTAGCCGCACCCTGCACTACACCGGACCCAAAGCGATCTGACGCCCCCCGCCGTGCCTACATCCTGAGTGCAGGCGTTAGAGCTACGCCGAGGACGGACGGGCCGCAGTTTTCCATGGAATGACGCCAAGCGAACAGCGCGGGAGGTGCGCTCGAAGTGTCAAAATGTGATTGAGGAGAATTAAATGTTCTTAGCACCCGTAATCGCAACGTTTCTGATTATTTCGCAAGGCACGGATACAACGCTCGCCGATGTTCTGTCAGGCAAAGCTGCCCCGCTGGAAGTAGCCATTGCTGCCGTACCTGCGGACTTCACCGCGGTGGAAATGCAGACGACGAGTGCAGCCAGTGGCATAGAAAGCTTCCTAACGTCGCCGACGATGATGCTCGGCCTGATGATGGGCGCCGAACAAACCTCGGGGCCCCCACCGGAGGCAATCGCTGGGCTCTCCGCCGTTTGGACGAAGGGGCAGATTCTGCGAGTCGATGGCCAACCGTTTTACGTAACCTACGGCTTCTCGCTCACGGAGGCGATGGCGTCTACAGATCCACCCAAGAACTTACAACTCAAGTTGATTCGCGTCGATTCGGTCACCGCCATCCGTCCTCTCGGCAAGATCTCGCCGGACTTCAGCAAGTTTACACCGCCAGCAACAACGGTCGCCACGGCACCGCAAGCGGCGCCGAGCCTCGTCGAGGAGCATGGCGGAGGGGCGTTTGAACTCACCGGCCCGACACCTGTGTTCCTCAGTCCCGCCGAGGCTGTATCCGGAAGCGGCCGCGCCTCTCGCCATGCCGCGATGAAAGCCCTGCTTCTGCGGACCGAGATCATGCTGGCGGAATCGAAGAACGTGTTTCCGTATGTGCAGTCGACCGCTTCGATGTACGGGGTTGTGGCAGGCGCACGATCGACTGCGATGCCACCGATGGACTTCTATCGCCTCGCCGCCTGCCCTCGCGACGGCGTGCGTTTCCTGTTCAACATGTCGCTGGCGGGCGTCGATGCGGGCACACTTCCGAACGGCGCGTCTTTGCCGGTGTGGTACGAGCAGGATCCGGATTTGGACGGGAATCGGATCGTCGGCCTCATGAACGGCTCCACGCGACTCGTCAATACCGCAGAGTGGTCCTCGAACTATACAACTTTGTTGCGAAAGACCTACCGCAAAGCGCTCGGCCGACAGCCCTTGCCTGCCGATTATGCAGTATACGGCGTACCCACCTGGCTTCGTTAGAAGCAGCACCCAAGTACAATGGGGAGGCTAAATGAGCCTCCCCATCGAAGACGTGACTCCCGACAAATCGTCGCCGAATTAGACAAGTACATCATCGGCCAAAACAATGCCAAGCGCGCCGTGGCCGTCGCCCTTAGAAACCGCTTTCGCCGCCAAAGTCGGCCCGCCGAAGCCGCGGCGGAGATAATTCCAAAGAACATTCTCATGATCGGGCCGACCGGCCTTGGCAAGACCGAAATCGCGCGCCGAATCGCCCAACTCGCCAAGACGCCGTTCATCAAAGTCGAGGCGACGAAATTCACGAAAGTTGGATACGTTGGGCGCGATGTAGATTCCATCGTGAGGGACCTGGTCAACGTAGCCTTACGTTAGTGGAGGACGAAAAAACCGCGGAGGTCGAAGAATCAGCACGCAAGCGCGCGATCGAGCGCATTGTCGAAATGTTGGTGGACGCCATACCGCTCGCGTCGATCCGATAATCCCATGATGCGCCAGGCGATGGAGGCTTTCGGCATGGAGCCGCCCGAACAACAGCCGGAGCAACCGAACGACGAGGATTGGGCGCGCAGAGATCGGCGAACGAAGGAGCAAGTCGAAAGCGGAGATCGCGATAAAGAGACAATTGAAATTGAAGTAGATGACGTTTCTTCGCCGTTCTTTCAGGTGTTTTCGCCGCAAGGAATGGAAGAAATGGGAATCGATCTTCCCTTCGGCGGCCCGCCCGGAATGAAAACAAAAACGACGCGCCGCGTAACGATTCGAATTGAACGTTTGATATCCCGGGCGATGGATTCGAATCACATGCCTTTCTCCAAGCTTGTCTAGAGCCCGGAAGGTTGTGTTCTCACCATGATTGAGCGGCTTCAATGAGACGACTTCGATCCCAAATTGGCGACATGCTTCGAGAGCGGCTTCGCGCAAGCGCCTAAATTGTCCGGCGACGGTCAGTTCTAAATATGGCTTCATTCTAATTTTCGAAAAAGTTCGACCGGTGGCAGGCCGTATTGCTTGCCTGCTTCGCGCATCCTTCGAACCGGTCCCTCGCCGGTATTCCCTCCATGCTGCGAAGCATGAGCGCTGAACGCAGCGGCTTTTTGCTCAGCTACGGATGAAATGTCGACGGCAACGTTCGGTCGACGAGTATGGAACAAGTAGATGTCCGGCGAGCGTCCGGATTGTTCCACGGCACGCACCGTCACACGCCCTATCGCTTCGTGGTCGGGATGTAAATAGGGAAGGCTCGGCTTCCAACCGTCGAACGTGATCACAAGGTCCGGTTGCTCCTTGGTCAGGACTTCTGCAATGAGTTCGCTCACGTTCGGGCCGTCCGCAGCGGCTCTATCCGGTTGCCCGAGGAAAACGATGTCGGAGTAGCCGATCACACTCCCGGCTGCTCGCTGTTCGGCGCGACGCGTCGAAGCAAGGTCTGCGGACCCGACGCGATTGTGACCTTTCTCGCCATCGCTAGCGACGACGAGCACGACCCGCGCCCCTTCGCCGACAAGTCGGGCAAGCGTGCCCGAGATCCAGTACTCGGCGTCATCAGGGTGCGCGACAACGGCGACAACCCGGCGGACTCTGAGCATAGCCTCGCCTGCTTCCACCATGGCAGCCGGGGAAGCTGTGGGCACGGTTCGAAGGACGTACCATAGAACAAGCCCTAGGACAACCCATCCCGCAAGAAAATACAAGTAGCGCATTCCTAAATCGTCGCGTTAGCCAGTACAGACGCAACGTTGTTCCACGCCGCTCGAAGCTCGTTTGCCAAGTCCTGAGTCGGCACATTCGTATGACGGATCTCTACGCGGCTGCCCCGTTCTACGCTCCCGACCGAAATGACCACCATGCTGCCCTTTGGGTGCTTGGGATGCTCCCACGAGAATGCTATTCGCTCTCCGCCAAGCACTTCGACGATCTCGCCCTCGTCTCCGTCCGCAGTTTTGTATGTGGCGCCGGGCACCGCGTCGAAACTTGCTCCGCTGGTGAACCACTTGCTCCACCCTTGTTCGGTGGCAACTAGCTTCCACGCTGTCTCTAGGTCGACCGGGAGAATCTGACTAACAACGACTTCGAACGGCATCGTAACACCAGTATGGAGCGTATACATGACCATGCGAATCACCACCGAGCCAGACCCTTGGGAAGAAGAGGTCGACCGTCGCGCTCAGGAATACTTCGAAACCGCCCGGGCCGAGGGTTCATTGCTGTCCGACGCGGACCTTATGGAGGAAGCGCGTGGCCTTGCAGACCGCGATATGGAACGCGTTCGGGCGTTGGCTGACGAGGAGATTCCCGCAGAGGACGTCGAGGAGTAAGCCGTCGTTCATCGCCGAATGGGGTAACGTTCGTCCGCTTCCATGTCGGAAACGGTAACCCTTACAGTCAACGGAATCGAGATCGAGGTGCCGCGGGGCGAGTTGATCGTCGAAAGCGTGAAACGTCTCGGCCTTGAAATTCCGATTTTTTGCTACCACACCCGAATGAAACCGGTAGGCATGTGCCGCATGTGCCTCGTAGACGTGGGATTCAAGCAGCCGGACGGCACGGTGAAGATGATGCCCAAGCCGCAAGCGGGCTGCACGCTTCCGGCCGACAACAACATGGTGGTCTACACAGACACCGAAAATGTGCGGCGCGATCGCAAAGGTG
>JAICGT010000083.1 GCA_025922995.1 Fimbriimonadales bacterium | reverse complement strand
CCGCCTCCGAGGTATTTTGGAGTGTGTAGTTGAGAGTGGTTTAAATCTTATAGCCGCCGTGCCGATAGTCTTCGTCCGGCATGATCTCGCGCAGTTCGCTGAGTATCCAGGTGGTGTAGTAATGGGCTCGCTTGATTCCGAGGGCAGAGTTCGGTTTGGGGGCGATGAGATTAACGGGCTCCCGAACCGCCCGGTCGAATTCGTCGGACGAGATCATGCCCTCGTCCTCCATGATCGTTAGCACGACGTTACGGTTCTCTTTTGCGCGACTCGGGTCTACGTATGGATTCTCATCGCTCGGCCTTCTTGGGAGCCTCGCGAGGAGCGCAGCCTCGGCTATCGTAAGCTCATCTAGATCCTTGCCGAAGTAGACTTCGCTTGCGGCCTTGATTCCGTAGGCTTGCGAGCCGTAATACACCTGGTTTAGGTAGAGGTCGATCACCTGCTCTTTGGTGTAGGCACGCTCGATTTGGAGAGCGAGGCAGGCGTCCTCGATCTTTCGCCGGAGCGTTCGATCCCCGGATGTGAGCAATCGCTTAGCGACCTGCTGCGTGATCGTGCTGCCGCCCTGTCTTACCGAACCGCTACTGATGTTCACCCAAACCGCTCGCACGATGGCGGTGAGGTCCACGCCGCTGTGGTCCCAGAAGCGCTTGTCTTCGGCGGCGACGGTTGCGTCGATCACGACTTTGGGGATGTCGGCGTACGCTACGGGATCGCGTCTTTCGTCGGCCAGGCGGGCAAGCACAACGCCATCGGCGCTGAGGATTTCTGTGGGCTCCTTTCGGAGCATGGCTTGCTTTTCAGTGAGCAGGTCGACCCGAGAGGCGAGCGAGTTGAAAACGCTCCAGACGTAAACCGTGAAGCCGATGAAGCCGAGCAACATCAAGGCGACCGTCATCCAGACGGCGCGCTTGACGAATCGAACCCACGGCCGCTTGCGCTTTGCAGGGCGCTTCGACAGGGGCTTAGAGCCTCTCATTTCCTTCCATTATGGTGTGCATGCGTCAACCAACGTATGTAACAAGGACGCCGGGCGTAAAGTTGCAGCACCGTTGTTTATTGGAGGAGCGGCTGCGAGCGTGGGCTTGCTTCCGTCTTGGCCGTGAGGCTGGGTGTCGAGGTTAGGGCCGCGAAAGAGCTCGAGCACTCCCAAAAGGTCTCAGATAGGAGCCTGAATAAAGGGCCGGGAGCGTCCTTGCTCCGTCCTCCGTTACCACCTAATCCCTGGTGACAGCCGCCCTTATTATGACGCCAACGCCCCGTAAATGCAACGGGAGGGCATCATCTCGTGATGACCAGGCCTTCCGACCTGGGCTTGTTCGTGTGAATCACGTGCAGCAGGTGAATCGCGTCGCCCGCTTGTGACCAAACCGGTTGCTTCTTATTCCAATATACGCAGTAAACTGGCCGGGCGTCGCTGTCTTGATACCAGCCGTTCTTGCCCGCGCCTGAAACGAGAAGCACATAAGCCATTGCCGGGATCTGAGCGTCGTCCGCGAAGACATACATGCGCTCTCGATCGGGCCCGTCGAGCCCGCCATCGTCCGCGAGCATGTGCCCTCGCAAGGCAATGCGCAGCGACCCGTGGTTCTGCAGCAAGACATATTCCCGTTGCGGGTCATCACTCCGTTGCACTGCCATGATTCTCAGCATGTCTTTGGTTCCCGTGGGATGGGACGCGCGGCTGCCGGAATTCGATGCAGTTAGCCGACAGATTCCAGCCTGGTTCGCGCCCACTTGGCGGCGCCTTCGAGAACGGGTTTGCGGGACTGAAAGGCAGATTCAGCGAGGATCACCTGCTCGAGGCTCTTTCCGGCGGGAAACGTAAGTGTCAACTCGCCGTCTCTCTTAATGGTGCCCGTAAGTCCGAGGCACCTTTCATCACAAGTCAAGATAACGCCGTCCTCGCAGAGTTCGTAATGCATATCAAGGCCGGGCGCCTCCCGCTTGAAATACTCGGCCACTTCAGCAACGGTCTGTGCAACTTTACGGGTGAAGGCACCTTTGAATCCGTTCTGCGAGGCCTGCTGTTTGAGCTGAGACATGACGTCATTCATAGTGCATAAACCGACGCTGAGATTTTACCTCTATGCCAAGTCGGCTAAAATATAAGTCCATGGGACGGATAAAGACGATAATCGTACTCATCGGAGGGTTACTGCTGAGCGCCGCGATGGCACAAGATTCAGGAAAACTCCGAGGCATGTGGGTGGACGTATTCCACGAAGGAATTAAGACACCCCGTCAGGTCGAACAGTTGATCGGCCGAGCCAAGCGCGCCAAGATCAACACGCTTTTCATCCAGGTCCGTAGCCGAGCGCAGGTTTATCACATGAGCGCGTTGGAGCCAAGGGCGCCGGATGCCATGCCTCTTTTCGACGGCCTCAAGCATGCTATCCTCCTTGCCCACGCTCAGGACCCGCCCATGCAGGTGCACGCATGGCTGAATGCGCACCCGCTCTGGGAGTCGAAGTCGGACCCGCCTTGGGTCGACCACGTTCTTTACAAGCATAAGGACTGGCTCACGCAGAATCCCGAAGGCGAGACGGGAACCGAAGTGGGACGAGCGCTCGACTTCGGGCATCCGATGGCGGCGGATTACTTGCGGCAACTGTATACGGAGGTCGTCCGCAACTACAACGTGGACGGCATCCATCTCGACTTTATCCGCTACACAGGCAAGGAGTGGGGTTACAACCCGGTTAGCGTCGAGCGATTTTACGAATCTCTGGCAGAGACGCAGCGCGAGCAGGTGCTTTCTCGGAGCCGGGCAGCCGGTTATGCCAAGCCGGCTACTCGAGCGGGGAACTCGCGAGAGTCGTTTTTCCCAGGGGCGGAAAAATCCGGTGCCGACTATGCCGCCGAGGGCCTTCCCGCGACGAACGACCCCCTTTGGAACGACTGGCGGCGGGCGCAAGTGACCGGCCTCGTCCGCAGCATTGTGAAGTCTGCCAAGGCGATCAAGCCAAAGCTCATTGTATCGACCGCAGCAATCCCGTGGGGCGATGCGCCGAGCGACTTTCGGCAGTCATCCGCATATGCGCGATGTTTCCAGGACTGGAAGACCTGGGCACAGGAGGGTGTCGTCGACCTCGTCTTGCCCATGCTTTATTTCCGTGAGAAGACCCACGCGAGCCACTTCCGAAATTGGGTGAAGTATTGTGAAAACCTCAAGCCGAAAGCCCACATTGCCGCCGGAATCGGCAACTGGCTGAATTCGCACGCACAGACCCTGACACAGGCGAAAATCGCCGATGCGAAGCTCAGCGGCGTTTGCTATTTCAGCTACGCCAGTACGAATCCGATGCCGGGCAAAGAAGCCGAGCTTTTCAACGAAAAGTTCTATGACCAGATTGGACAACTGCCGGCGGCGAAGCCTTTGGGCCCGATCAGCGTAGTTACTGAACAGGAAACGAAATGACCGACCTAAGCGGGCACGTTAGCTACAGCGAAGTGAGCGCCATGGTTCGCATGGGGCAACGCACGGAATTAGATGCCTATTTCCGGCAGTTCCTCGCGGACTTGGACTCGTTGGCTGTCGAAGACCTAACCCTCGCCAGGGCACGGTTTATTTCCCTCGTGACGACGCTCGTGACCTCGACGCTCGAGATCGGGGCTCCACCGGCTGTAGAAGCGACGATCGCGAGCGCCGCAGCTGAGGCGACCAATGCCGACTCCGCTGAAGAGTTGCTACGCCTTGCAAACCACTACCTTGCACACGCCACGACGTGCGCACGGCCTAACGCCAATAGATTCGCTCAGCAAACCATAGAAAAGTGCCAGGCGTTGATCGCGGAGTCTTACGCTCAGCCGCACAACGATGCCGAACTGGCTCACCAGGTCGGTTTAAGTCGGTCGCATTTCCGCTACCTTTTCAAGGAAGTGACCGGCATGCCGTTCAAGAGATACCTGTCGCAAGTGCGGCTCAACGAGGCTAAGCGGCTGATAACGACGACTCGGCGCCCGATTCGGGATATCTGTTTTGCGGTCGGCTATAGCGACCAAAGCAGCTTCCATCGGGCATACCGCGCTTACCACGGCGTGCCGCCCACTGCCGACCGGCACGCAACGATTTAGCCGAGAAGCTTTTCGATCGCCTTAGTGAGGCGCCGAGTTCGAGTCTCTTCGGTTTTTGCGCTTTCGAGACCCAGCACGATCTCTTTTTGGTTGGTGTAAGACAGTTTGTCGAACGCCTGTTTCGCGCCCTTGTGTTTTGAGAGGGCGGTGCCAAGGTCCGTGGGAACATCCACGACGCGAGGCTCGGTGTCTAAGGTCACATCCACGGAGATGGTTTGTCCGGCGGAAATGTCTGCCGCATCACGTACCTCGGCTCTGACAGGCAGCATGTATTCGCCCTTCATCGGAGCGACGGTGCTGCGGTAGGTGAAGCCGTTGATCGTCACTTTAACCGGCGGGCGCTTGCCTTTGCCGAGGCTATCTACGACTTTGTCGGGGACAGTGATGCCCGTTGCAGTCTTTCCGGCCAGGAACAGCTTGGTCTTGAACGTCATGCCGCTTTGATACCCTGAGAATGGCGTCCGAGTACAATCGAATGCGATGGCTGAACGGAAGCTGCTGCTGGAACACACCGACGACCCTGCGTACCGCACGATGGCCGGTTACGAGGCGAAGGGCGGATATCAGGCTCTGAAGAAGGCGCTCGGCATGGAACGGCAGGCGGTGATCGACGAGGTGAAAGCCAGTGGATTGCGCGGCAGGGGCGGAGCGGGCTTCCCGACGTGGATCAAGTGGAACGGAATCGCCAAGGAGAAGGTCAAGCGACACTACGTTTTGTGCAACGCCGACGAGGGCGAGCCGGGCACTTTCAAAGACAAGGAAATCATGGAGAACACTCCGCACTTGATGATCGAAGGGATGATCATTGCGGGTTGGGCGACGCAGGGCGATATTGGCTACGTTTACATACGCGGTGAGTTTGTGGACGCCGCTCGCGCGGTTAAATCGGCGATCGACGAGGCTTACGCTGCAGGTTATTTAGGGAAGAACATTCAGGGTTCGGGATGGGACTTCGACATGTATGTGCATTTGGGCGCGGGGTCTTACGAATGCGGTGAGGAAAGCGCTATGATGAGCAGCCTCATGGGAGAGCGTGGAATGCCTCGGCTGAAGTTTCCACATGCTCCGCTGCCGACCGTCGCGGGATTATGGGATTTGCCGACGGTTATTAATAACGTAGAGACTTACGCTTGTGCGCCGTTCATTATCAATAACGGCGGCGAATGGTACGCGACTTTGGGAGCGTCTACCAAGAATTCTCGTGGCACGAAGATTTTTTCCGTTTCCGGCCACGTAAATAAACCAGCTAATTATGAAATTGAATTCGGCACGACCTTGTGCGAATTGCTGGAATTAGCCGGCGGGATGAAGGGCGGCGAATTAAAGGCATGTGTTCCTGGGGGGTCATCGGTGCCCATTCTAAATGCGGAGAACACTCGGAAGGCGATCATAGGCTATGAGGAAATGGCTGATGTCGGCAGCATGGTTGGTTCCGGCGGATGCATATTTTTGAACGAGCACACGTGCATCGTTACTTTTATGTGGAGAACGGCTATGTTTTACATGAAAGAATCCTGCGGGAAATGCACTCCGTGCCGAGAAGGGACGTCGTGGCTTTTCCAGATACTGGATCGCATTCGCAAGGGCGGCGGCAGGTCGGACGACATGCAGACGTTGCACGACGTTTGCAGCCAAATCGACGGCCGGTCGTTTTGCGGCCTCGGAGACGCTGCGGCGTGGCCGATCGTGGGCGCGTTGAAAGTGTTTCCCGAAGAATTCGAGTACTACATCGCGAACGGGCGGAGCATGGTGCAGGGGCCGGAGGCCGAGCGCATGATGCCGGAATCGGTGGTTACGGTCTGACGTTCGTCCTCGGGGCATGTGTCGGGCCGGTGTGCGCGGTAGACTCGGCGCATGAGAATGCTTTTGACCGTACACATTCCGCACGAGCCGTTCAACTCGCTCGTTCGCTCCAAAGAGGCAGGGCCGCTGATGGGGCGAATT
>JAICGT010000082.1 GCA_025922995.1 Fimbriimonadales bacterium | reverse complement strand
GCGGGTGGTGTTTGAGGTGTTGCAGAGTCGGCAGGGGTTCGAGGGCAGGCTAACGGTCGGTCCAAGGGCTTGCGAGACGTCAGACACCATCTGCCGCCCGACCCGCATAAGAACGGAACTGCGCCCCTCTCTAGTCGTGCTCGTAAAGGGGCAAAGGTAAAACCAGATCTCGCCGCCTTCGCTCCGACGAATGTCCTTCCCGGACCCGCAGGACTCCCTGTGCAAGGCAACGAGTATCCTTAAGGGGTGCTTCCTATCGTACGCCCACTTTATCTCGTTACTGTTATCCTCCTCCTTGCCGTAAGCGGCTGGTCGCAGGACGAATTCGTGCCCGACAAGGGGCAGTCCGCAGGTGAAACCAAGCAGGACGACCCACAGAAAGAGCTCAAGGAGAAGGTCAAGAAGTTCGACGAGCTTCTGAAGGACGCCGTCAAGCACGACGGCGCGTTAACGCTCTACACCAAAGAGAAGGAAGGCAAGACCGACCTGTATATCGAGTTGACGCCGGAAACGCTGGGCAAGGTGTTCTTCCTGCAGTCGGCACTCCAATCCGGCGCAAACGCCGACGGCCTGCAGGCAGGAGAATCCGGCACGCTGGACCTGGCGGTCTCCGCGTATCGTTTCGAGCGGGTCGACGACAGAATAAGGATCATCGCGCCGAACCTCGGGTGGCGTTGGAGCGAGGACAACGTCTGGGCAACGGCTTCCATGCGCTCGTTCCCGGAGGGCATCGTAGAAACGCTCAAGATCGAAGCTGAGAATCCCGAGACGAAACGGATGCTTATCAAGGCAACCGGATTATTCAGCGGCGGACTTATCGATCTAAACGACCGCATTAATAAAGTCTCGGGCAGGACGTACCAATACGACCGGGACAACTCGGGCATCAGCGAAGTGCAGGCGTTTCCCGAGAACGTCGTGATACGCACGCGCAACTTTTACACGTCGAGCGGCGGCGGGTCGGACCCGATGGCTGAACTCATCGCCGCACTAACGGGCGCATCGACCCGAAGCCACCTTGCAACCGACAAGAGCCTGCCCTTGAACGTGACGTACCTGCTTTATCCGAAAAAAGACACGGGCTACGAACCGCGACTTGCCGATCCGAGAGTCGGCTTTTTCACGCAGGACTTTTTCGACACCACGAAGCCGCTCGCGATGGACAAAGTCACTCGGCAGATACTTCGCTGGGATATCCGCAAGAAAGACCCTTCGGCGGCAATGAGCGATCCGGAAAAGCCGATCGTGTTCTGGATCGACGACTCGATCCCGGCCGAATATCACAAGGCGGTATCGGACGGCATTTTGCGATGGAACCGCGCCTTCGAAAAGGTCGGCATTACAAACGCGATAGAAGTCAAAACCAAGCCCAAGGACGCCACTTGGGACCATGCCGACATGCGCTTCAACGTCGTCCGGATGATCCGCTCGGAAAATGCCGGCTATGCTGTCGCGTGTCCTCGCTGGAATCCTTATACCGGCGAGACGCTCAATGCCAGCATCTCCATCGACGCCGCGATTCTCTATTCAGCTGCGCAAGAGTATTCCTGGATCGCTGCTCCGGCGGTCGGCACCTATGAAAGCGATCTCTCGGCATTGATCTCAAAGCCGGTCAATACGCCGTTAAGCAAGAACTTTTCCGCGCCCCTCCAATGCCGATACGGCCCGCTGAAAGCCGAGAGTGCATCCTTCGGCCTAACCGCGATTGAGGTGCTGCACCCAGGTATCAAGGTAAATCGCAAGAAATATATCGAGCAGTTCTTGGAAGACGTCGTCAGCCATGAGATGGGCCACGTTCTTGGCCTACGGCACAATTTTGTCAGCTCGGCCTATTTATCGCCGAAACAACTGGCCGATCCAGCAGTTACAGCCAAAGAGGGCCTTACCGCGAGCGTCATGGATTACACACCGGTAAATATTTTTGCGGTCGCCAGTGGTATCGGCGACTACTACAGCCCTGTTCTCGGCGTTTATGATTACTTCGCGATCGAGTACGGGTACAAGGACATCGCCGGAGGATTCGCTGCGGAGCAGCCGGAATTGAAGAGAATCGCGTCCCGCGCGAGTTTGCCGGGATTGAGATTTATGACCGACGAGAACGCCGACAGTTTCGATCCTTACGTCGTGCGGTTCGACAACTCGTCGAACCCATTGGCGGATGCCGACAAGCAGGTGTCTGTTGCTAAGCTATTGCTATCCAAGGCCGATTCGCATTATCCGAAACCGGGTCGTCCTTACAGCGACTTGACGAGAGTCGTCAATCTCGCGATTCGGCAAACGCTGCAACAATCGCTTGGGGCCACACGGTTTGTCGGTGGTGTGCGCGGCAACCGCAATTTCGCCGGCGACCCGCAGTTGAAGCCGACTCTTGCTCCGGTAGAACCAGGCGAACAGCGAGCCGCGCTCGACATGATCGCGCGCAACCTTTTCGCGGAAGACTCTTTCGTCCTCTCGCCGAAAATGTTGATGAACCTTTCGGGAGACCCGAATTCGGAGAGGTACGACCCGGTCGCAATCAAAGACATTATTTCCGGCTGCCAGCGAGCGGTCGTCAGCGTGCTGCTTTCATCCGACACGTTGGCGCGAGTCGCGAACAATTCCTTCAAGTGGGGCAATCGCAAAGACAAATTCACGCTGACCGAGCTTTACGGCACTCTGGCAAGAAACGTCTACTCGGAAATCGGCACCGGAAAGGAAATTGGCGTCCTTCGGCGGGAACTGCAAAGGTTCTTCACCGACGCGCTTGTTACTCAGGCTCTCTCACCTTCGGGCCGTGTGGACAGCGATGCGAAAATGCTCGCTTTTCATCACTTGCGCACCGTCGGCGGGCGTTTGCAGAAAGCCACGTCGACCGATGAAATGACGCGGATTCACCTGCAGGACCTCGCCCGCAAGGTCAACCGCGCGCTGAACGCCCAGACGACCACCGGAGGAGGCAACGCTGCCCCTCCGACGCTCCTCGGCGGCGGGTAGAAACCAGCCTCAAAAAGGTATACTTAGCACCTCCCATAAGGCAGGCGTGAAGCCCGGCGGAAGGATCAACCGTGCCCGAAAACACACCGGAACAATTTGAAGCGATTCCAGTAACAGACGAGCTCAAACGATGTTACGTAAACTACGCGATGAGCGTCATTATCGCTCGCGCGCTACCCGATGTAAGGGACGGCTTAAAGCCGGTTCAACGCCGCATTTTGTACACGATGATGGAGGGCAATTGGACGCCCGACCGCGCAAGAACGAAGTCGGCGAAAATCATCGGAGACTGCACTGGTAACTTTCATCCGCACGGCAACGAAGCGGTTTATCTAACCCTCGTGCGAATGGCGCAAGACTTTTCGCTGCGCTATCCGCTCATCGATCCCCAGGGCAATTTCGGCAGCATCGACGGCGACCCGCCGGCGGCCTTCCGTTACACCGAAGCTCGGCTCAGCAAAGTGGCGATGGAAATGTTGGAGGACATAGACCGTGAGACGGTCGACTGGACTCCGAACTACCTCCAAACGATGAACGAGCCGCTCGTCCTTCCCGGCAAGTTCCCGAACCTTATTTGCAACGGCGCGCAGGGAATCGCCGTGGGCATGGCGACGAACATGCCTCCGCACAATTTGAGCGAAGTTGTCGACGCCATTTTGCTGAGATTAAACAAACCGAATTCGACGCTCGAAGAAATTATGGAAGTTC
This sequence comes from Fimbriimonadales bacterium, assembly GCA_025922995.1. Lineage (GTDB taxonomy): Bacteria > Armatimonadota > Fimbriimonadia > Fimbriimonadales > ATM1 > JACDEQ01. The sequence continues at coordinate 2,446 of JAICGT010000082.1, read as the reverse complement.
TGCCCGGTCCGGACTTTCCGACGTATGCGACGATCCTGGGTACCAAAGGCATCAAGCAGATGTATGAAACGGGGCGAGGCAGCGTGGTGATGCAGGCGAAGACGGCGATGGAGCCGCAGGACGGCGGCAGAACCGTGATCGTCGTTAGCGAAATTCCGTATCAGGTTAACAAGCGAACGCTGATCGAGCAGGTTGCCAACATTATCCGCAACAAGAAGTTCGATGCGATCGGCGGAGTGGAAGATTATTCCGACCGCCGAGGGATGCGGCTTGAAATCACCATCAAGCGCGACGGTAATCCGCAGAAAGCACTGAATTATCTGTACAAGCACACACTTCTACGCACGAGTTTCGGCGCGATTTTGCTTAGTTTGGTGGACGGCGTGCCGAGAACCGCGCCGATGAGCCAACTGCTCGACGAATACATCACTCACCGAAAAGAGGTCATCGAGAGGCGGACGAAATACGAAGTGTATCGCGCTCTTGAAGAAGCGCACATCAGCGAAGGCTATCAGATCGCACGCGCGCATTTGGACGCCGTCATAAAGGTCATCCGAGAGTCGCGCGACCCGGAGACGGCGCGCTCGGAAATGGTGAAACGCTTCGGTATGACGATGTTCCAAGCGAACGTGGTGCTCAACATGCAGTTGCGACGCCTGACGCAGCTCGAGCAACAGAAGCTGGAAGACGACTACAAGCGAATTCTGCGACGCATTTCCGATCTCATGGACATCCTGCACAGCCGCACGCGGTTAGAGCAGATCTTGCGCGAAGAATTAGAGGACCTGCGCAAGAAACATGGCGACGAACGCCGAACGAAAATCATTCCCATCGAAGCCGGAGAAATCGGCGACGAAGACATGATTCCGGACGAAGACGCGATCATTTCAATTTCTCGCGACGGATATATCAAGCGCATGAGCATGGACGCGTTCCGCGCGCAGGGCCGTGGCGGAAAGGGCGTCGTTGGCGCAAGCATTAAGGAATTGGACCAAGTTGCACACTTGTTCCAGGTTAACACACACGCCTTTATTCTATTCTTCACCGACCGTGGCCGCGTGTACAGGCTCAAGGCGTATGAGATTCCGGAGAGCGGGCGCTACGCAAAGGGCACGCCCGTGATCAATTACATCCAGATCGAAAGCGGAGAACAGGTGACCGCTGTTCTGGCCGTGAAGGATATCCAGGGCGAGGGTTACTTGATCATGTCCACTAAACTCGGCGAGGTCAAACGCACGCCGATTGCGGCGTTTGCGAATATTCGCACCAACGGTTTGCGCGCATTCGATATCGAAGAAGGCGATGAGCTCGGTTGGGTTATGCGGAGCACGGGCAAGCAGGACGTCCTGTTTATTACGCGGAACGGCATGAGCATTCGCTTCAACGAATCCGCCCTAACGGGCCGCAGCCGCGCTGCAGGCGGCGTTCGGGGAATGCGTCTTAAGAAAGATGACGTGATGGTTGCATCGCTCTTGGTCGACGACCCTGAATTGGACGTGCTCGTCGTCGGCGAGAACGGTTTAGGCAAGCGAACTCCCTTATCGGAATACCGGCCGCAGGGTCGAGGCGGAAGCGGATTGATTACGATGAACGTAACCGCTCGCACGGGCAAGGTCGTCGGCGCCGAAATCGTCGAAAAAGACGACCAGCTTGTCGCGATGACGCAATCCGGCAAGGCGATTCGACTGCGCGTTAAAACGATCCGCACGGTCGGTCGCATTGCGCAAGGCGTAAAGCTCATCGACTTAAAGGCGGACGACAAGGTCGTTTCCATCGCCCGCGTCGTTACGGACGCCGAAGACGGCGATGGCGAATAGCACTGTGCCGTAAGACCAGATTGCCGAAACGCGGTTTCTGCAGACACGTCGAATCACTACGAAACAATGCCGTGCACCAACCGGCAATTACCTTAAACAAGGAGCACTAAGAAGTGAAACGAACTTTATTGACTCTGGGCGCGACCGCCATGTTGGCAACCGGCGCAGTCGCCCAAATGAACGACTTGATGAGGCGTGAGCGCCTGAGCGAAACCGAGGCTGCATCAGCCATCGCCATCGCCCGTGGGCTCGGCCTGCGACTCGACTACGTCGCGCGTGTCGGCAAGGACATCAGCGCGAAGATGTGGGAGCTCGGCCCGGTTTTCTATATCTCCGAGCGCAACAACCTCGACCCGTACCAGGTTTGGCAAGAGCACCGACGCGGCGCCGGCTGGATGGAGATCGACCGCAACCGCGGCAGCATCCTTGGCAGGGGCCGCAACGACTACGGCTACGGAACGCCTCCCCGACGCGGATATGACGACGGCCGCGGAGGCTTCGCCGACAACCACGGCGACAGCCGAGACCGTTACGGCGACAACCGAGGCCGCGATCGCTACGGCGAGCGCTATGACGACGAATATCGCAACCGACGCGGCGGGCTAGCCGACGTGATCGGCGACATCCTC
>JAICGT010000081.1 GCA_025922995.1 Fimbriimonadales bacterium | reverse complement strand
TGATTTTCTTCACGGTCTCCGACGACGACAGCAGAGACGTCGAGCGGCGCGGCAAGTCGTACCTGACGCGCAAGGACTTTCTGTTCTTGGCTTTGATCGCCGCCGTAGTCGTCGTTTTGGCCTATGTAGTTATTTTGCAAAGGAAGAAGGAACGAGATTTCACGGTGTCCAAGTCCAACCTCGCAGAAATGAGCCAGGCGCTGGGACTGTACGCCGAAGCGAACAACGACGGGCTGCCGCCCGTGTATCTACCGGGTGTGAGCGATAAGAACGGAAGGCCGTTCACCTGGGCGAACCAGATCTTCGGATACATCGCCAGGACGGAGGTTTTCGGCAACGATGCGACGCCGGAAGGTGGCGGCACTTCGTTGACGCATTTCAGCGAGTCGGGCGAGGTCGATGTGGTTTCGTTGAGCTACGGCATGCTCGCAGCCGCCGATACGGCGAGGCGGTATGAGATCAGGGACGAGACGATACTTTTAGCGGAAACGGTGGGGAACGGAGCCGCCGGCAGCTACAACCCGCTGCCCTTGGGCGGCCCCGACGGGTTCATGATCGGCTACGACAACTCGAACGCATATCCAAACGGAAACACCCGCTACGCTACGCGCCTGGGCTTTATAGGAGAGGGAGACGCGCCTTTGGGCCTTGAACCCATTCATACCAAGGGCACTGTCGGCATCCGTGCGGACGGCAGCATTGTCGTGTTCACGACGGCTGCGGACGCCTTCCGGGTAGCCAAACAGGGTAAGAACCCAGCGGGCCGTTGGGTGCCGTTTTAGGTCGTTTTGCGACATCTCCGCGAAATCACCCATGTGGGTGATGTTGGCAGTATTACCAGGTACCTACAATTATTGTCACAGGCAATGGGAGGGAGAGCATTCTGCGGTTCGGTTCCGGCGCCTGATCATCAACACTAAACCGGCCTCTCCTGCGGAGGGGCCCATAAACCTATAGGGGGTACCCCACAATTACTATGAACAAGTTCAATAAGAAGAACAAGCGCGGTTTCACGCTCATCGAGCTATTGGTTACCGTTCTCATCCTCGCCATCTTGATGGCCATCGCACTCCCGCTCTACCTGTCGGCAATCGCTGACTCGGAGCGCAAGACCTGTCGTGCAAACCTGCAAACGATCGCCAATGCTGAAATGGCATACCGCGTTCGAACTCGCAGCGGCTTCACGGCTACCATCGGCGATCTCAACGGCGACCTGCTCAACACGCCGGTCTGTCCGAATGCCGGTACGTACAGCGTGACGGTTGGCACACCTGCCAATTCGTTCACCGTGCACTGCGACATTGCTGAGCACGATGCAGGCGGCAACGGCGAATCTGCCGGCTACTCGCCTGGCGTCAACAGCCAGTAATTTATCAACTTCGGGCTTGGCCGGTTCTGCGGCCGGTCAGGCCCCTCACCTTATCTCGCCTGTCGGTGTTTTTATGGACATCTTCAGCTTAGAATCACCCTCACGGGTGAGGACGCCGACAGGCCCTATTTTACATACTAAGAGTGGCGAAGGGGGCTTTAGCCGAGACGCCTTATGAATATTGTGCTTCCCAATGCCCGATCGAGCGAAATTTGCTCGTCGATGAACACCACCACAGAAGGGGGATTAAAAATCCAAATGAATAAGTACAACAAGAAGAACAAGCGCGGTTTCACGCTCATCGAGCTATTGGTTACCGTTCTCATCCTCGCCATCCTAATGGCCATCGCATTGCCGCTCTATCTATCGGCCATCGCCGATTCCGAGCGCAAGACTTGCCGAGCCAACCTGCAGACGATCGCGAACGCCGAAATGGCATACCGCGTTCGTACGCGAACGGCCTTCACGACCTCGATTCTCGACCTCGTCCCGGACCTTGCAGCGGTTCCTAAGTGCCCGAACAATGGCACCTATTCGGTTGCTCTCACTCCGGCCACCTCGTTCACGGTCAGCTGCTCCGTCGCCCTGCATAACGCAGGCGGCACCGGAGAGCCCAACGGTTACTCGCCGGGCCTCAACAGCCAGTAGGACCAAAGTCCCAATCTTGCTATGTCCCGATGCAAATCGGGACATAGCCACGACCTGATAGACAATAATCTGCGAGGCTCTAAGGAGCCAAAAACCGACCCCTCGGAAAACGCGACCCTGACGTTGCCGAGAATGAGGGAGAAAGTATGAACAGTTATGGCAAGACAAGAAACCACCGGCAAGCGGGCGGAGTTCTCATTACTGCGCTGGTGTTCTCTGCCGTCATCTCACTTTTTGTCGCCGGAGTGGCTGCGCTCTCCGTCGGCCACAACAGCCGCGGCGCGGTCGAGACCGACTACGCCACCGCCATTCAGCTCGCCGACGCGGGCGTAAACTTCGAGCTGCGCTGGCTAAGCAAGGACACGGGCGTCAACCTCGCCCACCAACAGTATCCCGGCGCCGGCCAGAACGGCCCTTACACCGGAACTGCGGCCGGCATAAAAGGCAACGGCACGTTCACCGTCTCGGTCATGAACACCGACGGCTCGGGCCCGTGGGCGCCGCCGAACGAAGTTATGATTCGTTCGACCGGCCGGATCAACGGCATCTCACGAACTATCGAGATCACCGGCCAGAAGCGTGGAATCTTCGACGACTACGCCATTTATGCCATTGCCGAGGGCGTGGTGGCAGGCTCGAATTCGACGATCATCGGAAACGTCGGCACGAACGGAGGGTTCTACTTTTCCGGCGGCGCCGCCACCACGAACATCCAGGGAGAGCTGACACACAACGGTTTCCCGGTGCAGAATCCGCTCGTCGTGCCCCCTCCCGCCAACTCCGGTTGGCAGCCGGGGCCCAACGTCTGGTGGAACCCCGACCCGATCCCCTGGCCGACGATCTCGGAGATCGCCGCGCAACTGTTTCCCGGTGGATTGGCTTACCTGGCAGCAAACAACGACAACGACAAGGTTCGTGAGTTCAGCGAGACCGATCCGAACTTCACGATCGCAAACTCGGTTGTGAACCCGATCCACAACATCGGCTTCTTCAGCGGGAATGATTTTCGCACCTTCACCGAGGACTTGAACGTTGAAGACAACGCGCCGACCGGCACGCGTTATCAGGACGGCGACGAGGGCTTGTACCGGAAGCGCGTCATCATTTTCCCGCCCGGCGACTACTACTTCTCGAGCACGAACCTGACGAACCAGGAGCCGATCGGGATTCTGATCGACAACGCTTCGGGCATGGTTCGGATTTGGCTCGACGGCGGCACGCGCCAAGTCGACTCTTTCGACGCCGCGGTGATGTTCACGTCGAAAGACAAGAACAAGTTCCGATTGTATTACAACAATTGCGGAACGCTGTCGATACTCGGTAAGTCCACGTTCAACGGCAGCATCTACGCTTATAACGATGGATGCGACCGAGCCAACAGGCCGGCCGTCGAGATGGGCGGAAGTTCGACGCTCAACGGGGCGTTGATCTCCCCGTACATCGACATACACGGCAACTCGATGATCAACTTCCCAAACAACGGCGGCGGATCGTCATTAGACGACTACGCGCTGTGGTACGGGTTCAAGAACACTTGGAGGGAAATCAGCCCCTCCGGAGGAGCGGTATTTCCGGATGGAAGTACGCGCTGACACACGAAACGCCATCTCGGCGGGCTCGGCCCCGTTGAGGCCCTCCGGCTGCCTTTACTGCCGGAGGGCTGCGGCGTTTGTTGTCTGCACTCATATCGATTTCTCGTCGCTCCGCTCCGGGTTTGAGCCCGCGAGCCCTGACCAAATCGATGGCATCCTGCGATGCCACCGTGTCCCGCGCGCGCAGGTAACTGCAGGCGGAATCAATGGGGAACAACATGAAACAATCTCGATACGGAGGCGCACGCCTCTACCGCGGTGGCGTATTGATCACCGCTCTCGTCTTCGCAGCGATTATCTCGCTGTTCGCGCTGGGGGTAGCTGTGGTCGCCACTAGCAACCTCTCGCGTACGACCGTCGAATCCGACTATGCCACTGCGATTCAGTTGGCGGACGCCGGCATCAACTATGAGTTGCGCTGGCTCAGTAAGGACACGCCAACGGCAGGCTCGAGGGCCCACCAGGCCAACAAGCCATATACAGGCACTGTCAAGGGAATTCCCGGAAACGGATCCTTTACCGTGTATGTGGTCAATGAGGACGGCACGAGCCCATGGACCCCGCCGAACGCATTCAGAGCTCGATCTACCGGGACGATCAACGGGGTTTCACGAACCGTCGAGATCAGCGGCCGACGTCGCGGCCTGTTCGGCGATTACGCGGTTTACATGGTCGGCGACGATAACGGCTCGCACCCAACCAACCGAGCCTATGGAAAGCTGGGAGGATCGGGAAGCACCGTGAAAGGAAACTTAGGAACGAACGGCGGCGTCGACTGGACCAGCGGCGATTCGACCAAAGTTCAGGGCGAAGTAACTTTCAATGGGTATCAGCCCACGAGTGCAGAGGCCGGCCCCAACGCATGGGTCAATCCGGAAAAAGTCCAGTGGCCGACCATCAGTCAGATTGCCAACGAACTGTTTCCGGCCGGGGGCCTAGTCTGGCTGCAAGCCAATAACAACAACAGCCAGGTGAGGACGTTCTCATCTTCCGATCCGGAGTCACTTCTCTCTAATTCAACGGTCAAGCCAGGGGGGCTATCGATCGGGGTCATAGAAAACTCTTCATTCACCGGGTTCGCCGCGAGTCAGAACCTGGAAGATGTGGTCGGCGGCCTCCGTTATCAGAACGGGTTCGAAGGGCTCTACGGAAACCAGGTCATCATTTTCCCGCCCGGTGACTACTACTTCCGGGGCGTGAAAATGTCGAACGGAAGCGGCAAGGCGATCTTGATCGACAACGCCGCCGGAATGGTTCGGATTTGGTTCGACGGGGGCACAGAGAATAACTCACTCGACCTTCCCGTCATCTTCACTTCAACCGACAAGAACAAGTTTCGCTTGTACTTCAACAACTGCAGCGAACTGTCGATTGGTGGTAATTCGACCTTCAACGGCAGTATTTACTCGCATAACAATGCATGCTCGACGCCCCTGTTGCCATCCGTGAAGGTCCACGGCAACTCGACGATCAACGGAGCTGTCATCGGCAACTACCTGTGGCTCGCCGGCAACTCGGTGATCAACTTCCCGAATGGCGGCGGCGGTGAGGCAGACGACGACTATACGTTGTGGTACGGCTTCAAGAACACTTGGCAGGAGGTTAACCCCTCCGGAGGACCACTATTCCGAGATGGCACGACACGCTGACACTCAATACGCCACCACGACGGGCCGAACCCCGTCGAAGCCTTCCGGCTGCTTGGACAGCCGGAGGGCTGTGGCGATTGTGTCTGCAATAAACACGATTTCTCGTCGCTTCGCTTTCGGGCATGACCCGAAAGCCATGACCAGATCTAGGGCCTTCCGCAGAGCTCTAGTGCCCCCGCCGGCACACGTACCCGCAGGCGGAACCAATGGGGGAATAAATGAATACATCTCGAATCGGAGGCACACGCCTCCAGACCGGTGGCGTCTTGGTCACCGCACTTATCTTCGCAGCGATTATCTCGCTCTTCGCATTGGGGGTAGCAGTGGTCGCCACTAGCCACCTCACGCGCTCGACTGTCGAATCCGACTATGCGACTGCCATTCAATTGGCAGACGCCGGGATCAACTTCGAGCTCCGGCATTTGGGCAAGGACGCCATGACCGCAGGCGCCCGCGCGCATCAGGCTGCCCCTGCCACGGGTCAGCCCGGCCCGTATACAGGCACGGTCGCCGGGATTCCCGGTGGGGGCTCGTTCACCGTCAGCGTGATGAACGAGGACGGTACTGGCCCCTGGGCTCCGCCGAACAAAGTAAGAATCCGGTCGACCGGAACGGTCAACGGCATTTCACGCACTGTAGAGATTACAGGCGCGAAACGGGGACTATTTGATGACTATGCTATTTTTTCCCTCGTGGAGGGAAAGATAGCCGGTTCGACATCCATGATCGTGGGGAATGTCGGTACGAACGGACCGGTGTTCTTCAGTGGAGGAGCCGCGCCGACTAACGTTCAGGGTGAATTGACCTTCAACGGGTACCCAGTACAGAATCCCACGGAAGTTAAGCCGGCAAACAACTCCGGGTATGAATCGGGTTCGAACGTTT